>CAVBPP010000057.1:0-40325 GCA_963597295.1 Paratractidigestivibacter sp.
GTTGGTTCAAATCCAGCCCCCGCGACCAAAAGTTTCAGCAGGTCAGAAGGTTAAACCTTCTGACCTGCTTTGTTTTTTCAGGCGCTTCAAAAATGGCTTGGAGCCGAATCGTTTCCAAAAGTTGATAATAGATAGCGACCAATGACAAGGAAAAGTCAGTCAATGAATCAAATCGCGAGCGTCTTTTAGGGCAAGTAAAATTTCTAGCTGAAACCCGCCTACCAGATCAATCGACGGGCAAGCCGTATCTTCATTTGCCAAATATGCAATTGGAAATTCTCGGGGCTGCTTCACATGATTGCGTCATTCGCTGTGTTACAATGTCTTACAACTCAGAAGGAGGATTCCATGGCAAGCGCGACGATAACGATCAGGCTAGACGATAAGGAAAAGTGCCTTATCTCGGACTACGCCGCCGCCTTCGGGACCTCGGTCTCCGAATTCATGCGCAAGGTGGCGTTAGAGCACATAGAGGATGAGCTCGATCTGAAAGCTTGGGAAGAGGCAAAAGCCGAATTCGAGGCGGACCCCACCACCATATCCGCCGCAGAAATGGCGAAAAGGTACCTCTGATATGTGGCGGTTGGAGTTTTCCAAAAGGGCCGACAAGCAGCTATCGAAGATGGACCCGGGAATCCGCCGCGTCATCCTCGCCTGGCTGCTCAAGAACGTTGACGGATGCGAAGACCCCCGCGCGCACGGCAAGGGGCTAACCGCGAACAGGTCAGGCAAGTGGCGCTACCGCGTCGGAGACTACCGCATCCTATGCGAAATCAGGGATGAGGAGCTCGTCGTGCTCGCCATCGAGATAGGCCACAGGCGCGAGGTCTACCAGAGCCGGTAGCGCCCCGCCGCCGATGGGCACCATACCGTATCCAAGATTTCGAAACGCAAAATACGTGTCGGATATTTTCGATGCTAGTTGTTAAAGAGCCGAGCGGGAGCCAAAAAATTTGGCAAACGTTTCCGTAATGCGAGCGAGAACCCGATTAGGGCCAAAGTCATTCGAGCCGCATCCACTCTCAAGCGCTAAATCCCCAGCTGTGCAATCCCCTGCTCCGTTAAGCGGCAGACGAAGGGGCGGGCTGAAACCTTTTCTAGGAAGCCTTCATCTATGAGGTCGCGGAGGCATTTGCTTGCCGTGGCCTTCGAAACTTCCAGGTGCTGATATCGATTATGCCCTTTCTAAATTTAGTTTTCCGCGAATTTTGAATTTAGAGCGTCTGATTTGCGTTGCTTTATTTAGATTTCTGCCATTTCTAAATTAAGAACACTGAATTTGCGACGCATTTCGCCTGTGGCCCTCGCCCTCATCGCTATTTGCCCAGCAGCAGCGCATCTACCTGCGACGCCCTTCCCTTCAGCGTCTGTCTTATTAGCCGACTGCCAGCGGCGGGCGGCAGCCAGCGGTGCGCTAGTCGCGCTTGTCCGTCAGGTACAGGGCCACGCGCACTTGCTCGCGAGGGTTGGCATGCTTGTCAACCTGCGTGATGCGACATTCAACCACATCGTTGTGTCCGAAGTGCAGCATCTGCGACAGCAGCGCGTTGCTATCGCGGGGCACGTACCCCAAAAGCACGCCCTTGCGCTTGATGGCCACGGCGCACGGATCGTAGGGGTTGTCGGGCTCCGCCACCAGGTCGAGCCTCTTGCCCACCTTCAACTTATCCAGCACAAACGCACCTTCGTGATGCTGAAAACCAGCGATGAGAAACGAATCTATTTTCCTTGACGGCTCGTACATGATGACTCCTAACCTCGTTGACTTGACGGTATTCAAGATACGCGCTTTCGACAGGCTTGGTGTCCCCTTGAGTGGACGGGTAATTAGTTTCGCGTTGTGCGCCGGCGCCTAGCAGCAATGCGGTAGGATAATCGAAACGCGAAATTCGCCGTGCGGCTGCCGGGCAGGGCCTTCGCCTCGCTGGCCCGCAAGACGTCGCGGCCCAGCGCTAACCCGCAATCGCACGCCCCCGCGTAACCCAATCGATCGAAAGGATGCCCCATGCCAAAGCCGGAACCCTCCATGGACCAATGGCTCAAGGAAGCCAAGAAAGACCCCGCCGCCGCGCAGTGCGGCATGTTCCTGGCGCATAACGGCGTTGTGCGCATCACCCCGAAAGCCCAGGTGCGCGAAGGTGTCGAAGGTCTTGGCGAAGTCGCGCAGGTCGACTTCAGCTACGATGCCGCCGGCCTTGAGGCCGCCATCGCCGACGCGAAAACCTGGCCGGGCGTCTACTACGTGCGCGTGTGGCTCAACGAGGGCGCACTGAACGTGGGCGACTCCATCATGTACGTGCTCATCGGCGCCGACATTCGCCCGCGCTGCATCGACGCGCTGCAGAAGCTCGTTGGCAAAATCAAGAACGACCTGGTGGTGGAAAAGGAAATCTACGCTTAGCCAGCCTTTTCCGAGCGGCTGGCAGGCCAGCGACCGCGCTTGCGAGTAAAAGCGTGTCGCCCTTCGGGCTCCCTATTACGGCTTGAGCCAACGCTTCAACCTCACGAAATCTTATAGCAAGCTGTTCGCCGCCTGCTGGCCAAATCCGGGTCGTCGCTCTCTCGGCCCACAGAATCCTGCGGCAAGCTGTTTATCGTCTGCAAATTTTCCGTGGGTGCGAAGCGTTAGCTCGCACAGTAGTCGATAGCTCGCGCAGCGGGCGTCACTTCTTTCAATGCCGGCAATCGTTCGCTTGCGCAATTGCGCAATTGTGCGTAGGGCGTTTGCGGTATCCTCTTAGCAACGCACGAAAGCACATCAGGAGGAAACCATGGCGCAGCGATTCTGCCAAACTTGCGGGGCCGAGCTAGAGGCCGACGCGGGCTTTTGCGCACTTTGCGGGGCAAGCACCACGCCTAGCGGCACCGCAACCGTAAGCTTAGGCGAATCGACCACGCTGCCCAAAACGCCCGTCTACCGCACGAACGCGCCGCAACCGGCGGGCTACATCGAAAACCTTCCCGCCCCTTCGCTCGATCCCGCCTTCATTCCCCAGCAACGCACTGCGGAGTTCCAGCAGGTCGAACCCGCGCCCAAGGCATCCAGCGGCGGAAAGGCGAAGGCCATCGTCGCCATCGTCATCGCGGCCGCCATCGTCGTCGGTGCCGGCGGAGGCATCGCCATCGCCGCAAACGTCAGCAATGCCAAGCAGTCGGCCGACACCGCGGAAACGTCCGGTTCGGGAAGCGCGGCGTCCAACTCATCGGCACAGACCACGGTGAATTCCTCGGCCAGCGGCTCCGGTTCGACGGGTTCTTCCAGCGCCGGCGACTCGACGGCTTCTTCCTCCGGCAGCTCGACCGCAAGTTCCTCCTCTTCAACAACCAACTCCGCCAGTAGCGCCAGCTCAGCCCAGCAATCGACCGTCGGCAAGGTTCACACCGAGCAGGTGCTTCGCGATACCGCGCAGGATTTCGCCACCGTGTACTGGACCAACGTTGGCGCGGACGGCGCGGGCTATGTCGAGATGACCAACTGGCGCGAGCGCTGCCTGGCCTACGTGGCGGCCGGCACCAGCCTATATTCCGAGATTTCCGGCGGCAGCCTCGACGCCGAGGACATCGCCGTGTCCGCAACGGCCAACAGCGTGGACGGCAATGTGGTCAACGTCACCGTAAATGTGGCCGCCAACAGGGAAAACCATGTTTCTGGCTGGGAAAAGCAAATCACGCATACCTACACGATGGACATTACGCTCAACGACGAGGACATGGTCACCGGGTTCGTGTCGCACTACACCGACCCGGAGACCGGCTACACATCTTCGTTGGCCCATTAACGACTCGCCGACGAGCCGCAAGGCACGCCGTTCGGCGGCGCAGCCCTCCGCCCGCAGCCCATTGTTGGACCGCTCAGTTTATCGACGCGACTTGCCGCCTGCGGCACACCGCCCCACGACATGCTGCAGGGCCGCATGCTGCGGGGCGTAGCCAAGCCCACATTCCGCAAGCAAAATGGCCCCGACCGGATTATCCGATCGGGGCCATTCTTCATCAGGGTAATCGCTAGCTACCAACCGATTTCCGCAACGTCAGCCGTCTGGCTATCCGCAGGCATTTTCGACGTCGCTGGCAACCTCGCAAGCCGCCAGCTGGCTGCCGCCCTATCGACAGCTTCTCCGGCAGTCTCACCAACCCTCGGCTAGCCGCCACCTTGCCGACAACTTCGCCGTCGGGCGCCTTGCCGACAGCCTTCAGCCGCCGTTATTCGTAGTCGGCCTTCAGGGCCGCCAGGGCGGGCATGCTGTTCTCAATGGTTTCCTTGGCGATGCAGTAGCTCATACGCACCCAGCCGCCAACGCCGAAGCTGTCGGAGGGCACCAGCAGAAGCTCGTGTTCCTTCGCCTTGTTGCTGAATGCCTTCGCGTCGGGCTCGAGCGCGCGCACCCACAAATAGAACGCGCCGTCGGGCTGCACGTATTCGTAGCCCAGCTTGTCCAGGCCCTCGGTCAGGATGCGGCGGTTCTCGGCGTACGCGGCCACGTCGGAGGGCTCGTCAACGCAATCAGCGGCCACGCGCTGGAACATCACCGGCGCGCAAATGTAGCCATGCGCACGGCCCGCGCCCGACACGGCGTTGAACACGCGGTCGGCCTCGGCGGCGTCCATGGTGTCGGACACGTACACATAGCCGACGCGCTCGCCGGGCAGGCTGAGCGACTTCGAGTACGAATAGCACACGAGCGTGCGCGGGTAGATGCAGGGCACGTAGGGCACTTCGCAGCCGTAGGTGATTTCGCGGTACGGCTCGTCGCTGATCAGGTAAATCGGATGGCCGAATTCCTCGCTCTTCTTGGTGAGCATGGCCGCGAGCGCCTCAAGGTTCTCGCGCGTGTACACGGCGCCGACCGGGTTGTTCGGCGAGTTGATGATGACGGCGGCGGTTTTCTCGGTCATCGCCGCACCCATGGCATCGACATCAAGCTGGAAGCTGGGCACCTGCGCGGGCACCTCGACGATCTTGCAGCCCATCGTTTCGATCCACACCTTGTATTCGGGGAAGTACGGCGTGGGCACGATGACTTCCTCGCCCGGCACAGTGATGGCGCCTAGGCAGATGGTGATGGAAGCCGCGGCGCCGACGGTCATGTACACGTGGCCGCCCTTGGCGGGGATGTCGAAGCGGCGGGCGATACTGGCCGCGATGGTGTCGCGCACCTCGCTGATGCCCGAGGACTGCGAGTACGCGTGCAGCTCGACCGGCGACATCTTCATCTGGCTGTTGATGGAGTCGGCGACGCGCTGCGGCGCGGGCACGCTCGGGTTGCCGATGCTGTAGTCGAACACCTTGTCGCCGCCGATTTCGGCCTTGCGCTTGACGCCGTAGGCGAACAGCTCGCGGATTGCCGAAGGCGCGCTGCCCAGGTCATATGCTCTTTCGTTGATCATCGTCGCTCCTTGCGATTCGGCGCGCGCCGCGCCCGCGAACCTTCGCGAACCAGGGCGTGCGACCTCGTTTTTCCGGATAATGCAGCAACATTACCACTTTGCTGCATCGTTTTTTAAGTTACGCGGTTGACCGGACAAAGTTAACGGACAAAACCCCAGGACAGCAATACGCAAATGTTTTGCTTTGCTTTCAAAAAACGGCGTTTTGAGCGCAAATAGCGCCCAAATCGGGCCAAATCCACCGCGCAACTTGAAAAACGATGCAAGATTTCGCGAATTTCTATCCGGAAGGGGCTGCGTGCAACGGCATGATGTTAAGGGCGAGCGACGCAGGCGAATAAAACGGCAAAAGCGTGATGCGAGCAGCCCATCGCAGGGCGATCAACACGCAAAAGCGCCAAAACGCCGAACACCGCAAGGCAACGCCGCACAACACGAAAAAACAGCGCAGCAAGGCAGCGCGGCCATCCTCACGCTAACCACCAGCCGCGCGCCTCGGACGCAAGGCCGCCGCCGCGTACAGTCGAATAGCGGGGAGAAGGCACCCAACTTTCAGCTTTGCCGCGAAGTACGCGCAGGCTAGCACGCGTTGCGGTACAATGTCGCTGAAAGCGAGTGACGCCGACGTGCGCGCTCGACCCAACCCGCAACAACCGCGCGGCGGCGATGTCCGCGCATAACGAAAGGGGTTTCCCATGGCATTCGGTTACAAGCGCATCTTCGCGGCTCTTGACGGTTCGTCCACGCAGCGTGCCGTCATGGAACGCGCCATTTCCCTGGCGGCCGCCGACGGCGCCGAGCTCATCCTTGGCCACGTCATCGACTCGGTGCCCTACGAGGCTTCCGGCGTCGACTTCGAACTGCTTTGCAACGAAGGCAAGACCCGCATCGAGTCCGACCTGGCCGACCTGTTCGAGTCCGCCCGCAACAACCCCGATATCCCCTCGGTCACGCTGAATGTGCGCGCCGGCCGCATCACCGACACGCTGTCCCAGCAGCTGATCGAGCCTTCCGACCCCGACCTGGTCATCTGCGGCGAGCGCGGCCTGTCCAACATCAAGTACGTGTTCGTGGGCAGCGTCTCCACCTACCTGATCCGCAACATCCGCTGCGACGTACTGGTGGTCAAGCAGGACTA
The DNA here is from genome assembly GCA_963597295.1 of Paratractidigestivibacter sp. Taxonomy (GTDB): domain Bacteria; phylum Actinomycetota; class Coriobacteriia; order Coriobacteriales; family Eggerthellaceae; genus Senegalimassilia. The sequence continues at coordinate 6,527 of CAVBPP010000057.1, forward strand.
AACGCAGCGTAGCCACCTAGGCATGCTAGCGACCCGCCATATGGCGGGTCGCTTTTGGGTTATAGGTCAAAAAGTGTGTCTGATTTCTGGCATTGACGCAGGTCAATGCCCGTTTTTTATGCAGTGTCGCGCTTCGCGCTCCCTAATGCGGGTTGAGCTTTCGCTTCAGCCCCACGAAAACTTGCAACGGGCTTTACCGCCCCCCGCCAAATAACCCCATTGAATGGCTCGTCGCTTCCGCAACGCAGCTTCGCTGCACGACCTAACGCCTCATCAATGTTTTCGTGGTTGTTCATCAACGTTTTCGTAGGTGAGAAGCGTTAGCTCGCACAGTATTAGGCAGCTCGCGAAGCGAGCATCACTCTTTTTCGGCAAGCCCAAACAATAAAGAAGCGCCCCGCTGTCTGCACGGCGGGGCGCTTCTTCGTTTATCGTCGGTCGCTCAGGCGGCGTTCAGGGTACCGCCCGAGCAACACTTTTCGACTTCTGCAGCTGCAAGATCAAGCTTTACAGCCGCGAACTTTGCGGCAGAGACCAAACTGCTACGGCAGCAGGTTCAGACTTTGCAGCTCGGCCTTCACGTCGGGCATGTCGTAGTAGTCCAGGCAGTCCGCCGTCGGGCAGCCCTTCTCGGAATCCCAGCCGAATTTCTGGTACAGCATGGTCAGGCCCTTCTGGAAGTCTTCCTTCTCCATCTTGTCGGTGCCCTTGGTAAACGGCTGCTTATCGGAATCCTTCGTAAACGGCCACTCGGTCATCACGTCATGGATGGTGCGGCAGTCGTTGCAGCCGACCTTGCCATTGGCATCGGTCATGCCGCGCACGGTGTTGGCGCGCTGCAGGGTCATGATCTTGGCGGCCTTCTTATACAGCTCGTCGGTGGTCACGTCCTGGCCGGTCACAGCCTTGAAGAACTTCGCCTCAAGGTCAAGGTCGCCGCGGTAATTGCGCGTCTTCGACGGGCTCTGAGCCATCGGCCACACCCAGTTGCACAGCGTCAGCGAATCGTGCAGCACGTCGGTGACGATGGACCACCAGCAGAAGTTGGCCTTGTGCTCGTTCATCGGCGTGTAGTTCTTCGCCTCGTCGAGCGCATCCTCGCCGCCCCACAGCTCGGCTGCAATCTGCTGCTTCAGCTCGTGAGGCAGGCCGCACTGCAGCATATTCTGATGCGAGTGGATCATCGGGTCGCGGTTGAACACCATATTCAGCAAGCCGCCGACCTGGCCGTACGACTCAATGGCGTGGTGAACCGGCCAGCCGCGATAGTTGATCAGGCAGGAAGCGGTCGTGTCGAACCACTCCATGTCGTCCCAGCGCGGGCACCAGACGATGGGGCCGTGCGCGATGTAGGACATCTCGTTGTCGTTCTTCGCGATGTGCTTCAGAAGCTCGACCATGATGGTGGGGTCGCCGTTTTCGAACTTGCTCCAGTCGAACAGGTTGTACTCGGCCTCGGGAAGCACGCGCTTAAAGGTTTCCTTGCTCACGCAACGCGCGATGTCGCGGTACAGCTGCGCGTAGTTGCACCACATGCCCAAGTCGTCCATCGTGGAACCGACGACCTGGTCCCAGATCAGGCCTTCCTCGGTAGAGGACTTGATGGAGGTGTGCTGACCCAGAATCTTGGTCATGTACACGGTGAACGGGAAGTTCGGCACACAGGTGTTGCCGGTGATCTCGTAGCCGCCCTTCTTGCGGGCATCGGGCACGCGCATATCCGAATAGCAGTGAATCGGGCAGCTGTGGCAGCCGTTCATCTTGATGGTGTACTTCTCGGCGTCGGGGCCTTCGTCCTTGGTCGTCTTCATGCAGCGGTAGCCCACGGTGTTGATCTCGCCGGGCTTCGGCTCGCCGGTCTCGATGGGCTCGCCCTCGGCGTCGGCCCAGTACAGGCCCTTGCGCGCCGTCCAACGGGTGCCCTTGTCGTAGTATTCGGCCCATTCCTGCTGCGTGGAAGGCACGACGTGGTTGTTGTTCGAGCCCACAACCTCGCGCAGCATGTAGTCGGACAGATCGGCCAGCGCCTGCGGATCCTTCACGTTCACAGATCCGTTGCCCTCAATGACCAGCGCCTTAAGCTTCTTCGAGCCCATGACCGCACCCAGGCCCGCGCCGGCGGAGTGGTTGCGGGAGTTCATCATCACGGCGTAGGGCAGCAGGTTCTCGCCAGCAGGGCCGATGGTGGCCACGCAGGCGCGCACGCTCTCGGCGCGGTTGAGCGCCTCGGTGGTGGCGCGGGTGCCCAGGCCCCACACGAACGACGCGTCCTTGATCTGCACGTCGTCGTCGACGATGTTCAGGTAAACGGGTTTGTCGGACTTGCCTTCGACGATGATGGCGTCGTAGCCGGCGAGCTTGATGCGCGCGCCGATCATACCGCCGCAGTGGGCGTCGACGACCAGATGGTCTTTGCTGAAGGTGGAAAGGAAGCTCACCGTGGTGCGACCTGCCAGGGGCACGCCCGAAGCGGTCAGCGGGCCTACCGCGTACACGATCTTGGCGGCCTCGGACATGGGGTCAGTGCCTGCGGGAACCTCGTCGTACATGATTTTGTTCGCCAGGCCCATGCCGCCGATATATTCTTGATAAGGCTTGGTCGACTCGGTGGTGATGGCGCGCGTCGTCAGGTTCACGCGCAGCATCTTGCCGGTCCAGCCGTATGACTTCTCGTCAGCCATGTTGCATCTCCAAATCTCTTCTCGATACATGCGTTGCGTGACATGCCCCGGGCGATTTGGGTGCAGACGACTATTCGTCAGGCGGCAGTATGCTATTTAAGGTGAATACCCCCTTACCCTCTTTCAGGGTAATTCTCTAAAGCCCCAGGTAAACGGCTTGTTTTACAATCCCTCCCCTATTCCCCGTCCGCTAGACCCAAAAAAGTTAGCCATGGAATCACCCCGAAAGAGGGTACCTTCCCCACCCCGCCGCCAACCATAATTCCCGACGTTGCGTGACCCCAAGGGGCGAAAGTGCGCGCCGGAAATCAAGGAGGTGCGAAGCCAGACGAGAGCTTCGCTTCGGGAGGAACCGGCGCATAAAGAAGACTCATCGATACATTCGAGGGGGAGAAACGAAAATGTCAGATACGAATCAAAGCGGCGCCAGCGAGGCCACCGAGACCGCGGCAAAGCCCGCCAAGACCATTACCCGCCGCCATGTGCTTGCCATGGCCGGCTGCGGCGTGGCTGGCTTGGTTGCCGGCGGCGTGCTCGCAAGCTGGGGCGTGACCTCGCAGTCCATCGCCTCGGGCCGCATCGAGCTGCGCACCACGCCGACGAAGATGATCGTCACCGACCGCGCCCGCTGCTCGGGCTGCCAGCGCTGCGAGATGATGTGCACGCTGAAGAACGACGGCCGCGTGTGCCAGCATATCGCCCGCGTGCGCGTGTGGGATAACTACTACTGGGGTTCCAGCCCCGATACCGGCGAGGGTTCCTTCGGCGACGGCTCGAAGGGCGCTTGCGAATTCACCGTGGAGCACTGCAAGCAGTGCGCTGACCCGGCTTGCATGAAGTACTGCCCGGTGCATGCCATCTACGCGGACGAGAACTCGGGCGCGCGCACCGTCGACCCGAAGAAGTGCATCGGCTGCGGTATGTGCGCACAGGCCTGCCCGTGGAATATGCCCCGCGTCGACACCGAGACCGGCGTTTCGACCAAGTGCGTCAGCTGCGGCCGCTGCGCGGAGCAGTGCCCCAACGGCGCCATCAAGTTCATCGACTGGGAAGACATCGCCCAGAAGGTTATCGACCAGGGGATCGTCCGCACGACCACCATCGTTTCCGAATAGGAGGCGTGGAATATGTCAGAGAAAACTGTTACCAGGCGCGGCTTCGTCGCCGGTGCGGCGGGGGCTGCAGCCCTTGCCGGATGCGCCGGCTACGCAAGCCTCGGCGCCTGGGATGAGGCGTTCGCCAAGCCTCCCAAATCCGCCGAGACAAAGCAGGTGCACACTCTGTGCGACGGCTGCGGTAACAAGTGCGGCATGGTGGCCTGGGTGCGCGACGGCAAAGTGTGGCGCGTCTCGGGCGAGACGGGGCATCCCTGCTCCGGCGGTCGTTTGTGCGGCCGCGGCCAGGGCCTGATCTCGGTCGCGTCTTCCGAGGACCGCCTGACCAAGCCGCTGAAGAAGAACGGAACGAAGTTCGAGGAGATTTCCTGGGACGACGCGTTCGCCCAGATCGGTTCGGCCCTCGAGTCCGCCGGCAGCAAGGCCGCCGTCCTGCAGGCGCGCGGCAACTGCACGCCGTTCACCAAGCGTCTCGCGCAGAGCCTGGGCAGCGCCCATTACTACGACGACTCCGCGGTGCACGACGCCGACATCTCGGCCGCCATCGAATGCGTCGCCGGCGCCTATGCCGCGCCCGACGTCAAGAATGCGGAATACGCCCTGATGCTGGACAAGTCCACCTACGACGGCACGCGCCCGGCCGAAATGGCCGAATTCGCCGCCAAGCGCGACGATGACGACTCGAAGGTCGTGCTCGTCGACCCGCGCATGAGCTCCTTCGGCCGCGTCGTCGACGAGTGGGTGCCGATCATCCCCGGCACGGAGCTCGCGTTTTTGATCGGCATCGCCTCCGAGCTGGTGCGCAACGGCCACTACGACGAGAAGTTCCTGGCCGCGAACGCCGCGGGCTTCGCGGAGTTCGCCAAGGAGATGCGCGAATACGACCTGGCTTGGGCCAGCGAGAAGACCGGCATCGCCGACAGCGTGATCGGCGGCATCGCGGCCCAGTTGTGGGAACATGCCCCGGCAAGCTTCGTTGACATGCCGTGGGCCGGCACGTTCGGCGCGGGCTACAAGAACAGCTTCGACACGTGCCGCATGGCGTACCTAATCAACGCGATGCTGGGCAACTTCAACCGCAAGGGCGGCTGGATCTGCGGCACCACGCCCTACGTGTCCGACGACGCGCTTGCGGCGGCCGGGATCAAGAAGCTGGCCTCCGTCTCCGGCAAGCCGGCGGGCGGCGCGGCGAGCTTCGCCGCCTCGAGCTGCGTGGCTGCCATCGACGCCATGAAGTCCGGCGACATTTCCGCCGCCATCGTCTTCGAGAGCAACCCGGTGCTCGACTACCCGGGCGGCTCGAAGGTATCCGACGCGCTCGGCAAGCTGGACTGCCTGGTCGTGTGCGACCAATTCATGACCGAAACCGCCCAGATCGCGGACTACGTGCTGCCGCTTGACAGCTACCTGGAATGCGACGGCACGCCGGTAACGGTCGGCGCCGAGACGTCGGTCGTGGCAGCGCGCCACGCCGCCATCGAGCGCATCAACGAGAACACGCGCTCCATCGACGAGGTCGTTTGCGGCCTGGCCGAGGCCGCGGGCCATGGCGACGACTTCGACTTCAGCCTGGCTGACTACAACAAGGCGTGGCTTACGGCTGCAGGCCTCAAAGAGGGAATCCTGGACGACCAGGCGTTCTCCGCGATCGCCGGCTCTACCATTTCCGAGGGCGTCATGCCGTACCTGCGCACCGCCTCGGGCAAGATCGAGTTCTCGTCCGACGCCGCCAAGGCCGCCGGCGCGAGCGCGGTTCCCACCTGGACCGACACGCAGGAACCAGCAAGCGAGGAGATACCCCACCTGCTGGTGGGCGAACAGATCGTCCATTCCGGCACCTTCACGACCGAGGCTGCCAAGCTGATGGAGATCTCGAAGAAGTACAACCTGGACGCCGCCTGGATCAACGCCGACGTGGCCAAGAAGAAGGGCATCGCCGAAGGCGACAAGGTGAAGCTTTCCACCGCCGAGGGCTCCGTCACGGTGCGGGCCCACGTCACCGGCCTCATCAGCCCCGCGGCTGTTTGGGTGCCGGCGCACTACGGCGTCACGTCCGACAAGCTCGCCGAGGCCAAGGGCTTCGGCGCGGCCGTCAAGCAGCTGATCCCGACGGCGACCGATTCCGTCACCGGGGCCGCGATGATGGGCGAGGCGGTCGTTTCGATCGAGAAGGCTGGTGCGTAAGCTATGACACGTTACGGAATGCTCATCAATACCAAGAAGTGCATCAGCTGCTACGCCTGCCGCGTGGCATGTCAGAACCAAAACGACCTGCTGCCGACCGAGGACTTCATCCGCTTCGAGCAGAAGGAGACGGGCGCCTACCCGGCCGTTTCCATCGAAACGGTGCCGCTGCAGTGCATGCACTGCGAGGATGCCCCCTGCGCTAGCGTGTGCCCGACGGGCGCCGCGCACATCGGCGCTGACGGCATCGTGACCGTCGACCACGGCCGCTGCATCGGTTGCTTGTATTGCATGGCCGCCTGCCCTTACCAGGTGCGCGTGCGCAACGAGAAGACCGGCGCGGTCGACAAGTGCCGCCTGTGCGCGGCGACGGCCGAGGGAGGCGCCACCAACTGCGTGACCGCTTGCCCCGCGGACGTGCGCATCGTCGGTGACCTGGACGATCCGGAGTCCGAGATCTCCCGCGAGATCGCCCGCACCGGCGCCCAGCCCATCGCAGGCAGCCTGACCAAGTCCAAGATCTACTACGTGAGGTGATGCTCAGATGGAATACTCACCAATTTGGAGCGGCATCATCGCCTGCTATCTGTTTTTAGGCGGCCTGGGCGGCGGCGCGTTCGCAACGTCGGCGTTCCTGGCCTGGAAGCACCCCGAGGCCACCACGATGCGCAAGATCGGGCACCTTATCGCCCCCATCGTCGTCATCGTCGGCCTGGTGCTGCTGATGTTCGACGCGAAGGCGGGCCTTTACAACCCGCTGCGCTTCGCCCTACTGCTGACGAACTTCGGTTCCGTGATGACCTGGGGCGTCGTGATTCTGGCGATGTTCGTCATCGTCGCGCTGATCGCACTGCTGCTCGACTTCCTGAAGCGCCGCGTGCCGTGGCAGCTTGAGCTTGCCGGCACCATCTTCGGCGTGTGCGTGGCCATCTACACCGGCTGCCTGTTGGGCGTTTGCAAGACGTTCCCGCTGTGGAACAACGCGCTTCTGCCCATCCTGTTCCTGGTGTCGGCCATGTCGACCGGCATGGCGATCGTGCTTCTGGTCGCGGCGTTCAAGTGCCCCGACGAGTTCAACATGGTCGGCGTGTTCAAGAAGTTCCACTTCTGCTTCCCCTGCGTCGAGATGCTGCTGGTGTTAAGCCTGCTGTTCATCACGGCGACGAATTCCGAAGCCGGGTACAACTCGGTGATGGCACTCGTCTGCGGCAAGTACGCGGTGGTGTTCTGGGTGCTGTTCGTGGCCATTGGCCTGGTGCTGCCCACCATCGCGGAAGCGAAGATGCTGTTCTTCAGCTCCGAGGAATTCGAGGAATCGAAAACCGCTCGCATGATTTCCGCCGCGTCCGGCACGGGCGTTCTGATCGGCGGCTTCGTCCTGCGTCTGCTGGTTCTGCTGGCAGCGCTGCCGATCACCATGACCGTGGCCTGGACCTTGTAGCACATTGCGCGCCGCCTTTCTGCCGGCGGCGCGCAATACGCCCGGGCGAAAAACCAAACCCCTCAACGCCCGAGCCGGCCCCCTCCCCCCTCTAGGGGCCGAAAGACCCGCCGTCCACTTTCGGACGGCGGGTCTTTTTATGGGGGGGGAAGAATGTGTCGCGCTTCGCGCTCTCCAGTGCGGGTTGAGCTTTCGCTCAACCCCACGAATTTCTGCCGATGGCTATACGTTTCTGCAATGATTTCGTGGGTGCGAAGCGTTAGCTCGCACAGGACTTGGAAGCGCGAAGCGCGACACTGTTTTGAAAGCCGAGCCGCGCCCGCTCCGCGGCTTCTCACCCTATTCCGTGTACTGCTCCATGTAGTCGAGAATCTCCTGGCGAGAATGCAGGTCGGTTTTCGCGTAGATGCGTTTGATGTGGGCATGCGCGGTGGCGGGGCTGATGAAAAGCTCCTCGGCCACGCGCTTCTGCGTCCAGCCCAGCGCGTACAGCGAAAGCACCTCAACCTCGCGATCGGACAGCATGAACTGCTTGCCCATCTGACCCGCGCGGCGCTTCGTGTGCTCCTGCGGCGAAACCTCGGCAGCCGCCGCGACGTCGGCTCCGCCCGCGCCCGAACCGCAGCCGCCCGGCCGATCATCCAAGCCCATGATGCGCTGCAGCCTGTTCGCGTACGGATGCGCCGGAGCACCGCCGTTCGCGTCGTTTTCGTGCGGCAAGATGTCCGCCAACGTCGGCCCGATGTCGGCAGCATCGACGCAGGCCGCCTCGCAGGTTGCACAGCCGGTTTCTTCGCCGGAAGCACCAACCCCGGCGCCCACCATTACGACATTCGCCTCACGCGCTTGCGAAAGCTGCTGTTCCAAACTTGAAATGCGCGCCTGGGCGGCACGTTCCCGACGATCGCCCGCAGCACGGGAAATGGCCAAGAACTGCCCGAGCGACACGATAACCGAAAACACCAGAAGCATTCCCATGATCGCATTGACCAGCAAGTCGTCAGCTTCAAGAATCGGCGTCACGATGAACACCACGCGCGCCACGCAGCGGCTTCCCATGCAAGCGACCCAGCCGCCCAGGCAGTAATAATAGGGGTCGCGCCAGCCAGCGCTCACGAACGAAATGGTGATGTACCACATAAAGGCGCACATCAGCGCATTGAGCGTCGTGGTGAACACCGCGCCGATATCAAGGCGCTCGGGGAATGCCGCATACAGCACCAGTGCGATGGCGGCAAGAATCTCGAATAGCACGAACATGCCCACATTGGTGACGCTGCTGCGCCGCTGGGACACCAGGGCCACGATAACAAGGCAGATGCATATGGTCAGCAGCCCGTAAACCAAACGCGTGACCGGCTCAAACGCAATGGATGTCCCGTCGGGGTAACCGCGCAGGAAGCCAACGACCACGAACAGCGAACCCAAACTCGTACCCGTGGCAACGAGCAAATGCCCGCTCTGCATCGAGTCTTTCGCGAAACCGAAGTAATCGCTTCGCGGCGAATAGGAATCCAGGCTGTCCGGATGCGCCTGCTTGCGAGCCGACAGCATGAGGGGAAACTGCACGAGAACCAAAACCGCTGCCACGTAGAATCCGGCATTGCCGAGCAGTGCGCAGATGTAGATTTCCACCTCGCTCACAGCAAACGCCAAAAACACGTGGGCCGCCGCAGTCAGGCTGCTGCAACCGCGTACGCGACGAATCCAGTAGAACTGACAAAAGGAAGACGATAGCGTGGCTATCGTGCAGAGCGCTAGGCGACCGGAGTCGGGCAACGCCGCTTGGGACCCGAGCGCGACCAACAGCACAAGGGTTGCCGCGTGCGTCAGTATGCACGCGCGCGCGATTATGTTCACGATGCGCTTACGGACACGAAGCTTCATCACGTAAAACACTACCGCCAAGATGGCCATGATAGCGATGGTGATCATCATGGCGCCATCGGTATAGATGCCCTCGTCGCTGCGAAGATAGCTTCCATAGCCGGCGACGATCAGCCCGCCGCGCGCAAAAGCCAGGCCCAAAACAACGGGCCAAAGCGGGGTAAATTTCTCAACGAAACCGGACACGGTAGCGGGCGACTTGGCTTCGCTCGCCAGGGCGCTTGCCGTCGGCACAGGCGCAACAGCGGATGCGGGCGCCACGTCGCCGGGCACGGGTTCCACGCCGTCGGACGCGGGCGCCACGACATTCGTCGCCGTAGCGGCGTTTTCCTTGATGCTCACTAAACGATCCTCCCCCGAAGTCGTTTTCATCAGGCAAAATACGATATCGCATTCAAATCTGCGGAGGGAATCCTTCAAATGCCCCTCAAAGAGGGTATGCCCCCGTTTCATCGGCGGTCATTCTAACATCGGATTGAAGTAAAGCAAAGTAATTCATTATGGCATGAGGGGGATTCAAATGTCAGAGAACAACGCGACAGGCTGCGCATCGGCGGCCGACGGCAACCCGCAGAGCAACAGCGCGGACATCGACTGGCAAATCGATTTCGAAGAGCCGGACGACGGTCGCAACGTCTACATCGAGCCGGACGACCGCGCGCTCATCCGCACCAAGGACGTGTACCAAACCGAGTTGGACAACGGCGTGGATGGGTATTCCGAAACGCTTTTGGCCATCGTGGCGAATTTCAAGAACGGCGGAAAGCCCGAGGGCTTCAACGTGCAGTCGATGGTGGGCCGCAGCAAGCGCGGCGAGGTGGCGCTGCGCCTATTCGCCGTCGTGGACGATTCGGTTGCCGACCCCATTTTCGTGAAGGTGGGCTTCAAGTCGCGCGGCTGTTTGGCCATGACCGGCTGCGCGAGCGCCATCTGCCAGATGATCGAGGGCAAGACGTTCAGCCGGGCGCTTGCGATCACGCAAGCCGACGTTGAGCGTGCGGTCGACGGCGTGCCGGCCGACAAGAAGCACACGACGCTGTTCGCCGTCGAGGCCGTGCGCGGGCTGGTGGGCGACTGGATGTACCGCGCCGGCATGACGTTGGACCAGATGAATAGCCAGCTGCCCTGCGACGAGATGTCGGTGCAGTGCCTTCTGTGCGAGCACTGCTCGCTGCGCGACACCCGCGTGGACATGATGGTGGCCGAAGCCCAGGCGAAGCAGAAGGCGGCCGAGTAATGGATGCGCAACGAGAGGCCGAGGCGACCCGCAAGGCGGGGGCGGCCTGCGAGGGCCAGGCGGCGGAAGCGGCCGAAGCGAGCGAGGAAACCGCTGGGATAGATTTCGTGGGTGCGAGCGAAAGCTCGCACGATCCGGCGCAGCCGGATAACTCGACCGAGGAAGCCTCACAGGTAGAAGAGGGCCCGCAGGCCGAGGTGGCCGCGCAAGCCGGCGCGGGTTCCGAAGCGGTCCCGCAACCCGAAGCGGACCCCGAAACCGAAGCCGCCGCACGCGAGCTGGCCGAGCATAACGCGCTGGCCGACGCGTTCGACGACGTGCGCCGCGCATCGGCTGACAGCAAGTTGGTAACCCCCGACCGCTGGACCGACCTAGGGCTTGTCCCCGACCACCTAACGGCCGAGGAATTCGAGATGTTCGTCTACGAATGGCTCGAAGACTACCAGTCGGAGCATAAAGAGGAAATCGAAGCGGAAATAGCCGCCGAAAAAGCCAAGGCCGCAAGCGTGCGCTCAGCCACGCGCGCCGTGGGCGTCCCCCCGAAAATTCCCAACCGCCGCCTAGCCCAAATAGAAGCCGACGAAAAGGCAGAGAAGGAAGCGGCCAGCAAATCCGATGGGGGCACCGCGACAGAACCCTCGGACGCATCCGGAGCAAGCGCCGCAGCCGGCGTCGCGGAAGCGACTCAGAAAGACGCAGGGACCGGCCCCGCAGGTTCAACCGAGGGAGCCAATGGGACCGACGCCGCAGGCTCAACCGAGGGAACCAACGGGGCCGACGCCGCAGGCTCAACCGAGGGAACCAACGGGGCCGACGCCGCAGGCTCAACCGAGGGAACCAACGGGGCCGACGCTGCAGGCTCAACCGAGGGAATCAACGGGAAAGATTTCGTGGGTGCGAGCGAAAGCTCGCACAATCCGGCGCAGCCGGATAACTCGACCGAGTCACCCACGCAGGCAGAAAGCATCCCGCAACCCAAGGCAACCGCGCAGCCCGAGGCAACCCCTGCCGCAGACGAAGCCGCCGCGGCGAACCTCGACAACCCCTTCGCCAACCTGAACATCCCGGCCGGCTACCGCTGGGAGCAAATCGAGGGCGAATGGGTGCTCGTAGAGGACGAAAACGCCGGCCCCGTCCGCAAGGAAATACACTGCAACCGTATAAAAGCCCTGGTGGGCATGCATAGCTACTACCTGTACGACCAAACGAAGATGACGGACAATTACGCACGCTGGGCATTCCTTGCAGCCGAAGACAATCCGCAGATCACCTTCGTCGAATGCGTCCGCGAGGACTCGCGCGTATACCCGCGCCCCTATGCAGCCGAATGCCTGAAGAACCCGCCCTTCCGCATGACCGACGACGAAATCGAGCGAACCTGGCAGGCAGTGCGCGATTCCGGGAACTTCCCCGACATCCGCCGCACGGAAGCCTCCAACGGCGACATTTACTACTATTCGACGGACTATCTGGAACCCGCCTACGCCGAATCGCTCGCCGAATACGACGCCGTAGAACGCCCCGCGAACGTGTAAGAACAGCGACGGCCGCCACACGACCTAATCAAGAGATGTGCGAGCTCTCGCTCGTACCCACGAAGGGGAGAAGCAGCCCACGGGAAGAGGTGGCGGCCAACGAAGCCACTGCCGCAACGGCAAACCAAACAGCAAGACTTCGTAGGTTCGAGCGAAAGCTCGAACCGTATAAAAGAGCGCGAAGCGCGACACCGATTTCCTCAAAAGACAACCAGCATCCCAATACCAACCAGCACAATCAAAAGAGGGGCCGCGCGGCCCCTCTTCCACAGACGATATGTGCTTGCAAGCTCTACTGACGCGGGCTTCCGCAGCCGGCGCAGAAATTGCCGGTGTTGCCGGTACGTCCGCACTGGCAGCTCCAGGTGCCGTCAGCGGCAGGAGCAGCAGGCGCAACCGGGGCGGCCGGAGCGGTGACGGCGGCCTGGTCGGCAACCGGCGCCGCAGCAGGCGCCTGGGCCGGCGCGGCGGGCGCAGCCTGTGCAACCGGGGCGGCAGCGGCCTGAGCCTGGGCCTTCTCGGCCTTCTTCGCCTTCAGCGACGAAACCAGCTCGTCAACACCACCGGAAAGCTTGTCGTCGCTGGCATAGTCGGTGCCGGTCACGTTCTTGCGAATAGCATGCAGGTCAACCGCACCGCGGATGATCAGCATGGCCCACTCGAACATCATGCGGGAAACAAACTGCCAGATGACGAACAAAATCGCAGCGCCGATCAGAGCACCGAAGAACGAAGCCAGCAGCAGGCCGATGTTCGAAATGCCCGAACCCAGCACGGCAAGCGGCAGATACACGCAAAAGCCCGCGACGCCGACCGTCGTCAGGATGTACAGAAGCTTGGTGATGTTCTCCAAGTAAAGGTGGTCGAAGTTGAAGAACTTGGAAAGTGGCTTGCTCTGGTCGGCCTTCTTGCCGACGAACTTGCGATAAGCGATAACCGTCAACGCAATGACGGCAACGGTGATCACCAGAATCAGAATAGACTCATAGGCGATGTTTCCGCTAAGCAGGCTACTGCTGCTGGAACCATAACGATACACAGGGACTCCTTCCAGAATGAATAATACCCGCTCAGAATACCATACCGAAAGCGCCCACCACCGCGCAAAGCGTTGCGCAACAGTCGCAAGCACTCATCTAGCTCCTAGCTCGTGATCAGCAAAATGGCGCCGATGACCAGCAGCAACACGTATGTCAGCTTCAGGAAACGCTCTTGGCTCAGGCGCTTGCCCAGCTTGCCTCCCAAAAAGGTCGCCAACGCAATCAGCGGGATGCAGCACGCCACGGTAATGAGCACATCGCCCGTGAAATGCCCCTGCTGCACCTGGAATGCCGCGTACAGGAAGTTCAGAATCATCCACACGGCCGAAAGCGTTGCACGAAACTCATCTTTGTCGCGCAGCTTCTGCACCGCGTAAATGACCAGCAACGCGCCGCCGGAAACGAACATGCCCTGAATCAGGCCCGCGGCCACAACCACCAGCACCAACGCCCATTCCGGCAGGAAGTGCTGCTTCTTCTGCACCAGGTTCTTAATGCCAAAAGCCACGATGACCAGGCCATATATCTTCAGAAGAAAATGCAGCGGAATAACGGTGTCAAGCCATGCGCCCAGCGCCACGAACGGCAGCATGATGCCGACGATCTTGCCCAGCTCGCGCCAATTGATGGACTTGCGGCCCAAAACGGCCAGCAGCCCGCAGCCCAGAAAACCCGTCGCGTTCAGAATGGAAACCGAGTCTTGCAGCCCCAGCAAATATGTGCCGGCCGGCATGCAGAATATGTTGCCGGCAAACCCGGTGATTGCCTGAACCGTGTACCCGAACAGGAACACTATCAGGAAGAGTACTCTTTCCATTCCCTCAACTTTCTTCGCTTCACGCCGAAGGCTTCGCCGCCCCGGCGTGTTCGCTTTCGCACCTACGCCGCCCGATGCCTATGCCACCTGCATCGGTCAAAAGCGGCGGCAAGGTGTTCGCCCCGATTGCGTCGCCCGCGCGCAACCCGAGCCGGCGACGCCTTCGAGGCGCACAGCCCGGTACGGCACATGCCGATCGCGACCTTGCAACCCGCGCAACCCAAAACCGCCCGCAGGGCGTCCGCAAGCCGGACAAACGCCGGCTGACAGGGTAAAATGACCTTGCGAGCAGTTACTATTCAACAAATAAGTTGCAAGTATATTACCAAAATCGGCTTTCCCACTCTTTTGCTTTAGCATACAGAAGTAGCGAAAGCGGAACCGAAACCAGATAGGCACCATCGTGGCAGGATTCGACATCACCGTCGCCGGCGACTCCGCTATCAACCTGGAGTTCGCCAAAACCATATCGCCGCAGACGAGCGGCATGATTCGCGTCGCGGCGCAAACGCTTACCGACGACCCCATCCCGGGCGTGCGCGAACTTGTGCCCACGTTCTGCTCGCTGATGGTCACCTATGACCCATGCCAAATAGGCTACGACGACCTGTGCCAACGCGTGCGCGGCAAGCTGCGCAACATCGCGGCGGCCGAAAGCACCGTGAAGCGCATCGTCGTCATCCCCGTGTGCTACGAAGACGAATTCGCTCCTGACCTGGGCACCGTCGCCGAACACGCCGACATGTCGCCCGAGGAAGTGGTCGCGCTGCATTCCAGCCACGACTACCTTATCGATATGCTGGGCTTCCTGCCCGGCTTCGCCTACCTGGGCGGCTTGGACGAGCGCCTGCACACGCCGCGCCTGGCCGTTCCGCGTACGGAAATCCCCGCGGGAAGCGTGGGCATCGGCGGCGCGCAGACGGGCATCTACCCGCTGGCAAGCCCCGGCGGCTGGCAGATAATCGGCCGCAGCCCGGTGCGCCCCTACGACCCCGACCGCACGCCCCCCATTCTGTATCAAGCTGGCGAATACCTGCGCTTTTCGCCCATCAGCCGCAAGCAATACGACGCCATAGAAGCCCAAATCGCCGCTGGCAGCTACCAGTGCGAAGTCATCGTGGAAGGGGCGTGAGAACATGGGAGTGACCGCCATCAAGCCCGGTATCTGCACCACCGTGCAGGACCGCGGCCGCATCGGTTACCTGGGCAGCGGCTTTAGCCCCTCGGGCGTCATGGACGCGCGCGCCTTCCGCATCGCGAACCTTCTGGTGGATAACCCGCCCGACGCCCCAGTGCTGGAGTTTTGCCTGGCCGGGCCCACGCTCCGCTTCACCACCAACACGTTTGTGGCCATCACCGGCGGCAACTTCCAGCCGAAACTGGACGGCAAACCCGTGCCCATGTATATGGCCGTGCTGGTGCGCCGCGGCAGCGTGCTGTCGTTCAGCGCGCCGAAAACCGGCATGTACGGCTACCTTGCAATCGCCGGCGGATCCATCGACGTGCCCGAGGTGATGGGCAGCCGATCGACCAACCTGAAGTGCGGCATCGGCGGATGGAAGGGCCGCGCGCTCACCTGCGGCGACTACCTCCCCTTCGTCACGCGCAACATCGATTTCCTGCCGAACATGGGCTCGCACGCCGTTGACTACGACGACGATTTCTACGGCTTTGACGAGGAATCCATCACGCTACGCGTGGTGCCCGGCCCGCAAGAGGACATGTTCACCAAGCAGGGCATCGAAACCTTCTATGGCCAGCCCTACACCACTACCAGCCGTTGCGACCGCATGGGGTTCCGCCTGGACGGGCCCGAGGTGGACACCTACGACGGCAGCGACATCATCTCCGACGGCATCGCCTACGGCGCCGTGCAGATTCCGGCCGACGGGCGGCCCATCATCATGCTGTCCGACCGCCAAACCACCGGCGGCTACGCGAAAATCGGCACCGTCTGCTCGGTTGACGTGCCCAAACTGGTGCAATGCACGCCCGGGCGCACCATCCGCTTCCAACCCATAACGGTGCAGGAAGCCCAAGACCTTTACCGTGAGGAATCGCGCCACATGAAGGCACTGGCAAAAATGGTGAAGCGCCCGTGCTATGGCGGCATTTCCCCACGTCGCACAGCTAGACGCTTGACACCCATCCTGGAAGCGCAGGCGAAGGCCACAGCTGCCAGCAACCAGACGCTTTGGATCGAGCTGGGAAGAACGGAGCAGGTCAGGCAAGTGGCCGACGAACCTCACGAGCCCGACGAACGCGCGGGCGACGAGGGCGGCCCGACCGCGCCAGCCGTTGGCGCGCCCACCGCACCCGCCAACCCCGCCCCCGCCGCAAGCGACGCGGCACCAACCTCAGCAACCATGCCCAACGGCAGCAACAGATAGGAGCACGAATGAGCCAGAACAACGAAGCCAGCGCACCCGCCGCCGAAGGCACCGAGGCCATGGCCGAACGCCGCAACAACATCAAAGACCTGCTCGCCATCATGGACGAGGGCGAGCTGACTTCCATCCGCTACAAGGACGCCACCTGCGAAATCGAGCTTGAGCGCAAGCCCGCCGGCGGCGCGTCGCTGCCGATGATGGCCGAGCGCGTAGGCCAGCTGCTGAACGCCCGCGCCGACGTGGCCGGCATCACCACCGGCGGCGAGCCCGCGCCCGCCGAGGACGCCGACACCATCGTGCGCGCCCCCATGATCGGCACCTTCTACGTAGCGCCGAGCCCCGACGAGGATCCGTTCGTCAAGGTTGGCCAGGAAGTGCTGAGCGGCCAAACGCTCGGCATCGTCGAGGCCATGAAAATGATGAACGAAATCGCCGCCCCCGCCCCCGGCGTCATCACCGAGATTCTGGTCGGAAACGGCGCCCAGGTCGAATACGACCAGCCGCTGTTCCGCATCTCCACCAGCGGCGACGCGTAAAGCCAGGAGGCGCAACGCATGTTCAACAAGATTCTCATAGCCAACCGTGGCGAGATTGCCGTGCGCATCATCCGCGCCTGTCGCGCCATGGGCATCAAGACGGTGGCGGTGTATTCCACGGCCGACCGTCACGCGCTGCACACGTACCTGGCCGACGAAGCCGTCTGCATCGGCCCTGCTCCGGCACGTGATTCGTACCTGAATACCACGGCTATCCTCACCGCGGCCAAGGGGTGCGGCGCCGACGCCATCCACCCCGGCTACGGTTTCCTTTCCGAGAATTCCACCTTCGCGAAGCTCTGCCGCGACAACGACATCGTGTTCATCGGCCCCACGCCCGAGGTCATCGACCGCATGGGCAACAAAAGCCAGGCCCGTCGCACCATGATGGACGCCGGCGTGCCCGTCGTGCCCGGCACCAAGAAGGGCCTGCACGACGTTGATGAGGCCTTTGAGCAGGCGAAACTCATCGGTTGGCCCATCATGATCAAGGCGTCGTCGGGCGGCGGCGGCAAGGGCATGCGCGTGTCGGAGTCCGAGGAAGACTTCGCCGACATGTTCAACATCGCCCAGCGCGAGTCGGTCAACGGCTTCGGCGACAACACCATGTATCTGGAACGCGCCGTGCAGAACCCGCGCCATGTGGAAGTGCAGATCATCGCCGACAACCACGGCAACGTGGTGGCGCTCGGCGAGCGAGATTGCTCCGTTCAGCGCAACCATCAAAAGATGATCGAGGAAAGCCCCAGCCCGCTACTCGACGTTGACGAGGGCCTTCGCCAGCAGATGATGGACGACGCCGTGAAGGCCGCGCGCGCTGTGGGGTACACGTCGGCCGGAACCATCGAGTTTTTGATGGACCCCGACCGCAATTACTACTTCATGGAGATGAACACACGCATTCAGGTGGAGCATTGCGTGACCGAGATGGTGACGCACATCGACCTGATGGGCGAGATGATCCGCGTGGCCGCCGGCGAACCGCTGTCGTTCACGCAAGAGGACGTGCAGCTGCGCGGGCACGCCATCGAGTGCCGCATCAACGCGGAAACGCCCGAGAAGAATTTCATGCCCTCACCTGGCACGATTTCGCAGATGCACCTGCCGGGCGGCAACGGCGTGCGCGTGGACACCGCGGCCTACGACGGGTTCGAAATCTCGCCGTTCTACGATTCGATGATCGCGAAGGTCATCGTGCTGGGCCGCGACCGCACCGAGGCCATCGCCAAAATGCGCACCGCGCTTGAGGAAATGGTCATCGTCGGCGTGGACACCAACCTCGACTTCCAGTATTCCATCTTGGGCAACGAAACCTTCTGCGCAGGCGAGGCCGACACCAGCTTCATCGAGCGCTTCTTGGCCGGCGAAGTGTAAGAAGAAAGGAACTCCCATGGCACTTGAAACCCCCACTCCGGCGAAACCCGAAGGCGTTGACGAAGCCGTTTGGCAGAAGATTCTCGCTGCCACGCCCGCCGAGGCGCGCCACTTGATCCGCACGGGCGAGTTCGCCGCCCCCACAAGCGGCCTTTGCCCCGGATACGCGCAGGCCAACCTGATAATCCTGCCGAAGGAGCAAGCCTGGGACTTCCTGCTGTTCGCGCAGCGCAACCCCAAGCCCTGCCCCATTTTGGAGGTCACCGAAATCGGCGACCGCATGACGCGTATCTGCGCCACCGACTGCGACGTGGCCACCGACTTCCCGCGCTACCGCATCTACAAAGACGGCGTGATGGCCGAAGAAGTCACCGACATTTCCAGCTACTGGCGCGATGACCTGGTGGCATTCATCATCGGCTGCTCGTTCAGCTTCGAAAGCGAACTCATTGAGGCCGGCATCGAAATGCGCCACAACACCATGGGCCGCAACGTTTCGATGTACCTGACCAACAAGGCATGCACGCCCGCCGGATCTATGAGCGGCAACACCGTGGTCAGCATGCGCCCCATCCCGTATGACCAGGTGGTGAAGGCAGTGCAGATTTCCGGCGCCATCCCCAAGGTGCACGGCGCGCCCATCCACATCGGCGACCCGGCGGCCATCGGCATCGCCGACATCAGCAAGCCCGATTTCGGCGACCCGGTCGAGATCAAGGACGGCGAAGTGCCCGTGTTCTGGGCGTGCGGCGTAACGCCCCAGTCCATCGTGATGAACAGCAAGCCGCCGTTCGCCATCACGCACGCGCCCGGCCACATGCTGATCACCGACACCAAGAATGTGGACCTGAAAGGGTAAAACCTATAGGGTTATGGCAGCGCCTGCGAGATACGTGGGCGCTGCATTTTTGTTTTCGCTTGCGGCGGGCGGCTGGCGATCGGCTATGGCGAAGGCGCAAGCAACGATTCCGAACGAAAGGGCAACCAATGGCACGCGTTGATCTTAATTCCGACCTGGGCGAAAGCTTCGGCCGCTACACCATCGGCCTTGACGACCAGGTGATTCCGCTGGTTTCCAGCGTGAACGTGGCCTGCGGCATGCATGCGGGCGACCCGGTGGTCATGCGTCGCACCGTGAAGCTTGCGGCGGAGGCGGGCACGTCCATCGGCGCGCACCCGGGCTACCCCGACCTGCAAGGGTTCGGTCGTCGCGACATGGCCCTTTCGCCCGACGAGGCGTATGCATACGTGCTGTACCAGGTAGGCGCCCTGCAGGCGTTTTGCCATGCAGAAGGCGTGCGCGTGAACCACGTGAAGCCACATGGCCAGCTGTACAACCGCGCCGCCGTCGACGCAGACCTGGCGCAAGCCATCGCCGCAGCCGTGCACGATGCCGACGACAGCCTGGTGCTGGTGGGCCTCGCGAACGGCGAGCTCATCCGCGCAGGTCAGGCGGCAGGCATTCGCACCGCTCAGGAATTCTTCGCCGACCGCAACTACACCGACGAGGGCCTGCTGGTCTCGCGCAAGCTGCCCAACGCCGTGATCGCCGACGAGGATTTCGCCGTCGCGCGCGTCGTTCGCGCAGTTCAGGAAGGCGCCATCGAAGCCGCATCCGGCAAAACCATCAACGTGAGCGCCGACACCATCTGCATCCACGGCGACAACGCCCACGCATTAGCGTTCGCCAGCAAAATCCGCAGCGCGCTGACGGAAGCCGGAGTAGAAATCAAGCCTGTTGGGGCCGAATAGAAGTCGGCCCGCCCACATGCAGCCGTCCGCGGATAAAATAGCGTCGCGCTTCGTGCTCTCTGCTGCGGGTTGAGCTTTCGCTCAACACTACGAAATCCTGTTGTCGGGTTTGCTGTATCGGCGATGCCATCGTGGCTCGCCGTCCCTCTTCATGGGTGCGAAGCGTTAGCTCTCACCGTAACCAGCAGCGCCATCAAGCACGTAACACTTTCCCCAACGCACGAAAAGGCCCCGGAGCCGGTTTGGCTTCGGGGCCTTTCGCTCGGCAGCATGCGCTCTGCCGGGGCGTTGCGCGGGCGCGCTATGCTATGCGCTTACACGCGCCTGAGCACCCTCACTAGCAGGGCAATCGCCCCAGCCGCAGCCGCGATGGCGCCGATGATCGCACCTACCAGCAGCAGGACGTCGCCCGTCTTCACTGCGGTGGCCGTTGCCGCGGGAGTCGCCTTTGCGGCGCTGGTGCCAGTGTCGCCGCTCTTCGTCGGCGTCACCGTCGTGGGCATATCGTCCACAGGAGTCGGCGTCGGCTCGGGCGTGGGCTCCGCATACGTGTTGTTGAACACAATCGCCGGCGCAGCTGCGGTCCCGTCGGTCCCAACAGCGTCGGCGCCACCGCCGGAAACCGTAGCGCTCAGATGCCCTCGCAAATCGTCCGTAACGGTCACGATCACCTGGTACGTCGTCTCGTCGTAGGTCACGTTATCCTGCGCGTCGTCCACCTCGGAAACCTCGTACTCATACACGCCCGCCGCGTCATAGCTGATCGCCGGGAACGCCACACTGCCGTCGGCCTTGTTCTTCGCAGTAAGCTCAATGCTGTCAGAACCCGTCAGCTTGAACGTGAACTGGCCTTCCGTCAGATCTTTCCCGGTCAGAACCTTCGTCGCTCCGATGACAACCGTCGTGGGCTCGGGCGCATACGCATTGGCGAAAGCAGCCGTGCCGGCATCGCCCTCAAGCGTATGCTTTGCAGTCAGGCCACCCTTGCCGTTGTCAGCAATCGCGGTGTTCACCTGGTACGTTGCGCCGTCATACGTCACACCGTCAACCTTGGTGCCGCCACCGGCTTCGCGAATCATGTACTGATGCGTTCCGGGTTCCGCGTATTCGATCGCATCGAAGACAACCTTGCCTGCCGCGTCGTTGGTACCGGTTGCCACGACTTCGTTGCCTTCGACCAATTCGAACGTGAATTCACCGGCAACCATATCGCGCCCGGTGAGCGTCTTGGTGACCGCAATCTGGTCGGTCACGCTCGTCGTTACGGGCTCCACCGAATACGTGTTGGTGAAGGTGAAGGCCGGCTCGCTTTCGGGCACGCCGACCAGCTCGGCCGTAAGGTTGCCCTTGCCGTCGTCAGTCACCATGATGGAAACGGTCTTGGTCGCCGTATCGTTCGCAACGCCAGGCACCGCACCCGTTTCCGTAATGGCGTACTCGAACGTATAGGAACGAGGCATCGGGGCCGCAGGCGTTTCGGAAACGGGCTCCGCCGTCGCAACTTTGCCCAGCGCGCGGTTCAAATCCTCAAGCGAGAACTCGATCGCGCCGAAGATCACGTTGCCGTTCGCATCATTGGTCGCCGTCGTAACCGTCGGCATCGGAGCCGCCGGATCGCTGGAGCTGATCGTAAACGCGAACTTCCCCGTGATGTCGTTGGGCGTCAAGCCGTCGGCATACGCAAGCACCTTCTTGCCCGTCACATCGACGGCAACCGGATCGCCAGTGGAATACTGGTTCTCGAAAATAAGCCCGCCATCAGGCATGTTCGTCGTCGCCGTCAGGGTTCCGTCGCCATTGTCGACCACCGTCACCGTAAAGGCAACCGGCGTCGTTTTCGCCGTGACGCCCACCTCGGCCAGGCCATCGGTGCGCTCGTAGGCCACATACCCGGCGGTCCACATGGGAGAACCGTCAGCGGCAACGGAACGCGTCGCGTAGCCGTTCTCCACCAGGTCGGCCAGCGAATCGGTCGTGTAGCTCAAGCTGCCGAAGTCGACCGTGCCATCCGCCGCGTTCACCGCAGCCAGCACGTCA
Source organism: Paratractidigestivibacter sp. (assembly GCA_963597295.1). Lineage (GTDB taxonomy): Bacteria > Actinomycetota > Coriobacteriia > Coriobacteriales > Eggerthellaceae > Senegalimassilia. The sequence continues at coordinate 28,553 of CAVBPP010000057.1, forward strand.
GCGCCCGCAGCGCCGTCCTCGCCAGCAGCGCCCGCCAACCGCACGCCGAACGAGAACTCACCCGCAGCCAAATCGCGCCCGGTCAGCGCCTTGTTGGCGGAAACGGCAGCCGCCGTACCGCCCGGCACATCGGTCGAAGCGAAATACGAATTCTCAAAGGGCACCACCGCCGCGCCGTCAACCGCGCCCGCCGTCGTGTACACAAACGTGTGAGTGCCGCCAATTCCACCGGAAACCGTCGTGGTCGCCGTCAGCGCTGCCTTCGTCGGATCGTCCGTCACGGCAATGGAAACCGTGCGCTCAGCCGTATCGAAAGTGTAGCCAGCCGCACCATCACGGTACACCTCATACACGCGATAGCTGAACGTCTTGCCCGCGTCGTCCTGCGTGAACGTCACGTCGCGCCCCGCAAGCACATTCACCAACGCCTGCTCGCCCTCGGCGGCAGCCGGCATAGCAACCCGCTCGCCATCTGCGGAAATGCCCAGCGCTGCTGCGGAATCGGCGTCCATAGGCACAACATCGATCGCAAACTGCCCCTGCGCCATGTCGCGGCACAGCAGCGTCTTCGCCACGTTCAGCCCACCGGCCGCCGTGTAGCTCAGCGTCGTGCGGTACTCGTTGGTGAACGTCGGGTTCTCTACCGTCACCGTCGCCGTCAGCTTGCCGGCGAAGTTATCGGTCAGCGTCACCTTCACCGTCGCAGTCGCGCTCGAGTATGCAACGCCAGGTATGCTGCCCGCGTCTTCCGTCACCGCATAGGTGAACGTGCGTGTTCCGCCCTCGCAACCGGCCAGCATTTCCTGCGTGAACACCAGCTTGCCAAAGTCGAATGCCCCGCCGGAAGCCTTGGTCGCCACGGCCTGCGTCACGGGCTCGCCGTTCGCGCCCACCGGCAGCGGACCGCCGTCAAGCGCCTCGATCGTGAACGTGAAGCTATCCGAGTCAAGCCAATCGCGCCCGGTCAGAACCTTGTTCAAGCCCGCCTGCGCCGTATCGTAGGAAACCGGCGGCGCCTCATACAGGTTCGCGAAAGCAGCCTGCGCGGTTTGCCCCGCCGCAAACTCCCCGGTAGCCGCCACAGCAGCCCCGGACGAATCCACCGGCGTTATCTGCGTGAAGCCGTCGCGCGCAACTTCGCTCACCGAATACTTCCAGCCGGGATCCATCCCGAACACGCACAGCTTCTCGCCTGCCTTCAGGGAATGCGTGGCCAAACCCTCCTCGTCGAGCGTCAGCGTGAACGCATCGCCCACGGCCAAGCCCTGCGCGTCACACACCTGCGCATTGAGCATGTAACCTGCAGCTTCGGGCACGCTTATCTCAAAGTCGAACGCCACATCCGCGAACTTCGTCGCATCGTAGCCCTCGGGCACAGTGAGTTCCTTCGACACTTCAAGCGTTGCCGGGCGCGTGACGGTCAGCTTGCCGTTGCCGCCCAAGTAAGACGTCACCTGCGTGGCATCAACCGCGCGCGTGGTGCTGCTCCACTGCGGGTCCAAAGTGTATGCCGCAGTCTCACTCAAGTTTCCACTGCCCTTTTCGCTATGCAGCTCGTTGATGTAGGCCAGCTTCGCCGTGCCCGCCTTGAAGTACGCATAGCCATCGGAATCGGTCTCAATGGCGCCCGCAAAGCCTGCAGCGGCCGCGCCAGGGAACTCGACCGTACCGGACGCGGCCGCGGGCTTGCCGCCGTCCATCTTGTAATAACTCTGCTTGTAGTAGTACGTTTCACCGTCCTCGATCGAGGTCGCGCGTACAGCGCATTCCTTGTCGGAATAGATCGGCGTGTCCTCGGTCAGGTAGTAGTAGCTGTTCGTAGAAGCCGGCTCAAACGTCGCCGTCGCGTCACCACGATACTGGCCAGACCATGTATTCGCGTAGAAATTAACCTCGCCGTTTTCGCTATAGTTGCGCGAATCGCTCAAGTATTCCCGCATGTCCGCGTCAGGGTTCGCCAGCAGCGCCGCCACTTCGGGCTTCACGCTAGAGGTGTAGAACAAGGTCATGGGCGTGGTCGTGCCCTTGGTCATGGTGTCGTCCGTAAGGTCGATGGTGAAGTTGCGCAGCGGAATCAACGTCGCCGGAATCTTCACCTGCACCTTGTCACCCTGCGAAACCGTGCTGGATTTGGTGACGGTTACCACAACGTCGGACAACTTGGCATCAGCCGCACCGGAGTGCACGTCGCCCTTGAAGCCGTACGTGGTCACGTCGCCCGTCGTGCTCTTGGACTCGCACGCGTACTTCACGCCGTCGTACACCAGCGCCGGCACGTCATCCACCTGCATGTATTGTCCCAGCTCGTCGTCAAACGTGATGTAGCCCGATTCATTTTCGAAGCCCTGGCGAGTCTTAGTCGGGTAGCCAGCGTTCTGCGTAATCTCGGTGCCAATATCGTTAAACACCTGCGAAAGCTCATCCGCGCCGGTCGCGCTCTTGTAGTACGCCGCGTCATTGCCTTGCGCATCCTTCGTGCGATCGCCGAAGTCCCACGCATAGCCAGCCGCGTCCGCAGCCTGGACATACGTTGCCGTCTTGTAGTTGGAAGACACCGCGTGCATGAATTTGTTCTCACTGGAAACATCGCTTGCCGTAGGAGCGGTAGCAGGGTCGGCATTGTCGAAAACGCCGATGGCGTATACCGTGGCGCCTGCATCTTTCATGTCTTTGGCGGCGGTCACGGCGCCGCTCGCCACGTCGTCACTCCACACGCCGCCGCGATTAACGGCGGTGGGCAGGCCATCGGTAAAGAAGATGACGACCTTCTTCGCGTCGGCGCGCTTCGAGCTAATGCCGCTCGCAAGCTCAAGCCCAGCCTCGGAATTCGTCGTGCCACCAGGGGTCAGGGCGTTCACCATGCTTCTGAACGACGCTTTGGTATCCGTCGTGCACACGCCAAGGCCCTTCATCACCTGGCTGTAATTAGTGCCGTTGTCGTACATGTCGTTGCCGATCGCATCGGTTTTATTGCCTGCGAACTTCACCAGCGCAACCTCATGCTGCTTTGCTTTGTCGGTGATTTTCGAATTCTGATCTGCGATTTTATCGATGAACGAATTCACCGCGGACTGCAGCGCCGCCATTCGCGTGACGTCGCCCATATTGTTCTGTCCCATAGAACGGGACACGTCCAGCACCAGCACGATATCAAGCGGCTGCGTCTGAGTGGAAGACAGGTTCGACGTGGAAGAAAGCGCCGTCAGCCCCGTCAGAAAGTCCGAGTCGCCCTTGCTGACGGTAATGCCGTCGCGCGTCATATCCTCGGTCGCGACGGTTTTGTCGGTCCAGATGCGCCCGATCGAGGATGTATCGTAGCCGATCAGTTTCTCCCAATCCCAAATGGTCGATGAATCCGCGACCGCGGCGCCGGATTCAACCAATGTGCCAGAACCCGCCGGGTTATCCGAAGTAGCGCTAGCCGCAGAGGCGGCATCGGCACCCGTCCCAGCAGCCGAAGCGGCTGCGGCATCCGACCCCATCGCGAAAGCCCCGCCCGACGCCGCGAACGCGACGCCTCCGACCATCACCGACAATGAAAGCGCCAGCACCACCGCCAACGCGGCGCGCAGGCGCTTTCCCCCTCCCCTGCATTTCGCTAAGTGCATTCCCGTGCGCTTCATGATTGCCTCCTTTCGCTCAGCTCGGCTGCCCCGCAGGCAGCCGATGCCGAATAGTGCGCATGTCGGATACGGCAGGAAGTAGCCGCATCCCCTTGCACACAAACGTAAGGAAACCGAACCCGCGACGGCAGGCCGCACTTACGCCACCAGGCAAAACAGGGGGTCGCATATACGACCCCCTGCAAATTTGCCGTCGCGCCACGCGCTCTCCATTACGGGTTGAGCTAACGCTTCAGCCCCACAAATCTTGGCTGCCTGATTTATCTTGCCGACCGGTTTTTGTGGACGAGGCGAAAACTCGCACAGTGATCAACAAGCCCGCAAAGCGAGCGTCACCCCTTCCCACAACCCCCTTACCGAAACTGAACACAGCAACTCCAGCGAATCCGTTACAATTAACCTCACGGACAATTCCGGACGATCGACCCTAAGACCAAGCGCCGCCGCACGCGGCAAGGGAAAGCTTACCGGCCATCGCGCTCCTTCGCACCCGATTGCCCGCTCGCGCACAGCGCAGCACGTAAGCAAGCAACCGAAGGAGGCGGCATGAGAAAATTCGACCCCCGGCATGCGCCGCTCTTCTTCGCGCTCGCCCTCTTCTACTTCGTATTCTTGGAAGCGACCCTATTTTTCCAGGTCAGCGCTGAACAAGCCTGCGGGCCGACCGGGCTTCAAGTCCAACTGCCCATCCATGGGGCGTCTGCCGTGGGCCTGCTGGCCTTCGCCGCCGCCAATCGTTTCGTCGGCGAAAAAGCGCGCCTGGCGTTCGTTGCCATCTGCGGACTTGTCGGCATCGTCAGCCTCACCTATGTGGCCACCGGCACCACCGTCGCCGAGCTTATGGCCGCAGGCGTCATCGCGTTCTTCCTCATCGGCGTAGCGGGCGGCGCCGTATACTGGGCCACCTGCGCAAACGCCCCCAGCATCCGCCGCTTTGCCACATTCATCGGCGCAAGCCACAGCCTGGGCGTGCTGGCGCAGATACCCTTCTTCAGCCTGACGCCCAACCGCTTGGGCGAAGCCGTGCTACTATCGGCCGCCATCGTTGCCATGTGCGCCCTCATCGTGCGCATTTGGCCGGCGAATTCGGCGCTCGACGGCATAAAGTCACGGCAAGCCTACCGCGCGGGCGGCCACCTAGAGGAACCGGTTCACGCCGGCTGGCGCATCAGCCGCATGACCGCAAGAACCGCCACCGCCATGTTGCTGCTGCTCATCGTGCTGTTCGCCGTGCTGTTCAACACCCTGCACGGCATCACTTCGGGCCAAGGCGAATGGTCCAGCCAGTACACCGACATGCTGCCCAGGGTATTGCTAGCGCTTGGCGGCTTTGCGGGAGGTTGGCTGTTTGACCTGCGGCGTTCGCACTACATGGGGCTCACCATGCTATGGATTTCGGTGCTTACAGTCACGGCGGCGCTCTGCGTGCAATCGGGCATGCCGGCCGGAATAGGCAGCGTCGTGTATTACCTGGGCTCGGGCGCATTCGTCACCTTCTACACCGCAACGTTCGTTTGGATCGCGCGACAACTGCGTTTCCCCGTCCTGTGGTCGGGCATGGGCCGCGTCGCAAACAACCTGATAGCCATCGCGCTCAGCACGCCCGCGGCTATCGCCGTGCAGTCAAGCAACCCCGCAGCTCTCACGGCGCTCATGCTACCGCTGCTCATAGTGGCGAACGCGCTGCTATTCCTCACCGGCATGATGGAACCCTTCGAGCGCCCGAGGCAAGCCGGCAATGCGAATTCGGCGACCGCGGAAAACGCGGTGGCTGGCGATTTGAATTCAGAAGCCGCAGAGGGTGCTATAGGCGGCACTGGAAATCCCGTGTTCAAGGGAAACCTCGCAGGCGAAAATTCGGCAACGGAAAAGAAAGCTGCAAGTCGGAGCGAAACCCATCCAGCAGCAGAAGCCGCGCAACACGGCGAAACCGCGGGTAGTCAAGCACGGAACAATGAAGCCGCAGAGGCACCCACACTGCACAATGGAACCGAGGTGCCGTCCGCACCATCGCAGAACACCGCCACGCAGCCGCAAAGCGCTGCCGCGCAACCGCAAACCCCGGACCAGCGCTGCGCCACCTTCGCAGAACGCTACGCGCTAACCCCGCGCGAGACCGAGGTGCTGAAAGCCGTCACCGCCGACGACCGACCGCTCAAGCAGATAGCCGCCGACCTGGGAATATCGCTCCGAGTCGTGCAGCGTCACTTAACATCGCTTTACAGCAAGACCAGCACCCAATCACGCATAGGTCTAACGAAGCTCTTCTGGGAATAGCGGCCGCATTCGGACCCGGATACCCCCTCACCCGCACCAATAAACTGGCGCCCTTCGGGCTCTCTATAATGGATTGAGCCAACGCTTCAATCCCACGAAGTCTTGGCTGCCTGGTTTACCCCTTCAGCAAGAGTTTCGTGGATGCGAAGCGTTAACTCGCACAGCAATCAACAAGCGCCGCCGGGCGCGACGCGCACTTCGCCGCCCGCGCAACGACGATCAGCATCCCCGCAAGCGACCTGCAAGCGCAGCCAAGCGCATCGCACGCTTCACCATACCGCAGCAGCCAGAGCCCCACACACCCAGCTCCTCGCACGCCTTCCCCAAACACAAAAAGGAAGGGCGCCAACCGCACGGTCAGCGCCCTTCCTCAAACGTTCGCCCTTCAGGCAAACGGCAACCTACTCGGAAGCAAACCCACTCAGTCGCAACCTATTCGGCAGCGATTTCCTTCTTGTTGCCCTTGGCCTGGTTGATCAGGGTCTTCGCGCCCTTAACGGCCAGCACGATGGCCAGCACGAACAGCAGCACGGCAAGCAGAGCCTGCAGGCACGGCGAGAAGATGTCGCCGCCCTTCATGATCAGCAGCACCTTCGCGTAGAAGGTCTGGCCCAGCGAGGTCAGCGTGGCGGCCAGCATGAAGATCATCGGGATGAAGAACATCTTGTTGTTCTTGCCGGCGTTGCCCAGCCATGCGCACACGGCCAGCAGGGCCAGGGCGGCCAGCAGCTGGTTGGCGGCGCCGAACAGCGGCCAGATGATGGAGTAGCCGGTCATGCCCAGCACAATGCCGATCACCACGGTGATGATGGTGGCAACGTAGGGGTTCGCCATGACCTTGCGCACGCCCTCAAGCTCGTCCATCGACTTGCCAGCCGGGGTCCACAGCTCCTGGAACATGTAGCGAGCCAGGCGAGTGGCGGTGTCAAGCGAGGTCAGGCAGAAGGCCGAAACGGCCAGGATCAGCAGCGCGTAAGCCAAGCCCTGCACGTCGCCCAGGCCGGGGATGCAGGCGAGCATCTGCGACAGGCCATCGGCGAAGACGGCGGTCGGCGAAGCGTATCCACCGGCGGCGTACTTGCTCCACACGAAGCCAACGGCGCACAGCGAGATGATGGCCAGCAGGCACTCGATGAGCATGCCGCCGTAACCGATCGGCTGCGCCTGGCTTTCCTTGTCGATCTGCTTGGAGGTGGTGCCGGAGGCAACCAGGCTATGGAAGCCCGAAATTGCACCGCAAGCGATGGTGATGAACAGCGCGGGGAACAGGAAGCCGGAAGCGGCGGCCTTGTTCGTGATGGCCTTGCCGGCCTCGTCCACGAGCGCCTGGCCAGTGGAAGCGTCGAAGGCGGCGCTGGAAGCCACAAAGCCGGTGAACGCCGGGATCTGCAGGTCGGAGGCGGCGCCCATGACGGAAGCGCCGACGATGCCGATGATGGCCAGGATGATCATGCCGTACAGCAGGTAGCTGGACAGGTAGTCACGCGGCTGCAGCAGAATCCACACGGGGGCAACGGATGCGATCAGGATGTACACGCCCAGGATGATCATCCAGGTGTTGTAGTCCAGCGAGATGGCGATGCCCATGAGCGGCAGGTTGTAGCCGATGGCGACCATGATGATGATCAACACGATGGCGGACACGATGTTGATGGCAGTCGGGATGTTGCGGCCGCGGGTGACCAGGCCGTACACGACGGCGACGCCGATGAAGATCACAGAGATCATGGCCGTCTGCTGGTTGGCCAGGTTGGTGGAATCGGTAGCCGTCGCGGAAACGACGAAGGTGTTCGCCACGATGGAAGCGAAGGCAGCCACAACCAGCAGCAGCGTCAGGTACGCGAAGATGCAGAACAGCTTCTTGGCGGTGTCGTCGATGTTCTCGGCAACCACGGTCGCGAGCGTCTGGCCCTTATGACGGATAGACGCGAACAGCGAGCCGAAGTCGTGCATGGCGCCGAAGAAGATGCCGCCGATCAGCACCCACAGAAGCACGGGCACCCAGCCGAACACGGCAGCCTGAATGGGGCCGTTGATGGGGCCGGCGCCGGCGATGGACGAGAAGTGATGGCCCAAAACCACGTACGGCGGAGCGGGCACGTAGTCGACGCCGTCCTCCAGCTCGTGAGCCGGAGTCGGGCGATTCGGGTCGACGCCCCACTGCTTAGCCAGCCAGCCACCATAGCAAACATAGCCGATGACCAGGATGACCGCAGTAATGGCGAAAATGAGAAGTGCGTTCATTTAAGTTCCCTACTATTGGTCGGTTTTCGGACGGTTGGGCAATTCCAGGTTGCGCTGAAGCGTATCCCTTAGCTGCTTGCCCGCCGCATTTGCGTACACACGCTTTGCCGAGATGTCCGTCACGACCAGGCGCAAATCGGCCCAGCCGCGCATTCCGAAGGCGAAGTTCTTGCGGAAACGCGTCTTGCGCACGCGCTTCTCAACCTCATCGTCGCAGCAGTCCGCCACGATCGCCAGGGTAATGGCCGACGACATGTGATCCTGTTCCGGATCAACCTTCGCAAGCCCCTCCGTTTCCATGAACGCCACCCAGTCGTCCAGCGTTGCCTCGTCCAGACGATCGGTCAGCACGAAGAACACGTACTCATGGGTGTTCGCGCCCCACAGCTTTGCCCGTTTGACCAGGACATATTTTTCGCCATAGGAGTGGAACTCGGCATACCCCGGGAAGGTGCGGCCAGCGTACTCGTATCCCCGTTGCACATCGTACCAACGCTCGTGTGCAGCGAGAATACGTTTCAGGAACAGCTGCTTTTCGTCCTTTGCAGCGGACTCGTCGTCCGCTTGCCGAAGGGCTGGCGAACCCTCGCACGCTGCGGCCTGTTTCTCCGCATCGCGCTCGGCCGTTTCCACCGCACCTACCTGTTGGGCCTGCGCGGCAGCGCCTTTCTCATCTGCCTGAATCGCCGTTGAGCTTGCCAACTGACTGCATTCTCCTTCGTCTGCCTACATCTCACGCATCACGTGAAGAACCCATTCTATTCGAAGGTTACGAAACCGTTACAGAAGAATTACGGTTGCGCCGCGAACGGCGGATTTCGCCTGCGGACGGGAAATAAGGACGAAACAGCACAGCAATAGGGCCGCAAAAAAGCACCCCGCAGCCGAAAGGCCACGGGGCGCTAGCAAATATCAGGTTAAGGGTGCGACCTTAAGCCTAGTCCTCCCAGGAGAAATCCTTCTCGCCGTTGAACACGGCCAGGGCGTCTTCCACGCTGTAATCGTCGAGCGTGATGGCGCTGATGGCCTTGGTCAGGCGCACGGCCTCGTCGAGGCTGCGCTGGTGGATGTTGCGGCCGGTGGCGTTGCCGCAGGCGCCGCCGACATGAATCTGGTCATGCAGCTGCGTCAGGAACGTCTCGGCATCGACGGTAGAACCGCCGGCGCAAACCAGGCCGGTGCGGCCAGCGGCCATGGAGGCGACCTTCAGGGCCTCGGCCGGGGTGCGGCCGTCTTCGGGCTTGGGCGGGTTGACCTTCACGAAGTCGGCGCCCAGGCACAGCGCCACGCCAGCGGCGCCGGCGATCAGGTCCGGGTCCTTCTCGGCGGTCACAGCGGTGCCGCGCGGGTAGATCCACAGCACGACGAGCAGGCCGTTGGCGTGGGCGGCGGCGATCAGCTCGCCGGCCTCGGCCATCATGGAAGCCTCGTACTCGCTGCCCAGGTAGATGGTGTAGCCCAGGCCAACCACGTTCACGCCGTTGTCGCGCATGGCCAGCACGGCCTCCAAATCATACAGCTGCGGGCTGTACGGATCTTCCTGAGCCGTCTTGACCAGATTGGTCTTGGAGTTCATCTTCACCAGGTAGTTGATGTTGGGGTAATCGGCGGCATACTGCGCAACCAGGCCGCGCTGACCGGCCAAAACGCCGCAAACGCCCTGATCGCCGATCTTGAACAGATGCTCGGGCTCGGCATCGGCGATGTCGATGCCCTCGCCGTAGAAGTCCTTGTTCATGTGCTCGATCTTCTGGTCGCATGCGAACAGCATCAGACGACCGGAGCCACGCGTGGCCTTCATGTAGTTGTCAACGTAAGTCTCGCGAGCGTCCGCCAGAACGTCGGCGGGCACCTTCACCTGATCACGAGTGATCTTAGGCATGTTGTTCCTCCTTATAGGATGCATGGTTTGCGGCGGCCTAGCTCGCATATCGCTTGCAGGCCGCCCGGCTTGCCGCATGGCGAAGCCGACGGCTTACGCCGCCCGATTTCGTTCATTCTACCTAAGCCCGGCGCGGGCGGCAGCGCCGTACACGGAAAATCCGGCTAGGCGCTCATCGTTTCGTCCGCTAAAGGCACGAAAGCAGCTGCAAAGGGAACGAACGCCGTCCGGTAGATGCGCAAACGCGGCGCGCAAAGGCATAGGCAGCGTAAACGCACGTCACCGGCAGGAGCGAAGACGCCTCGCGCGAGCCCTCGAAATCTGGCGCGTAGCAAGAACGCCGCCCGCCAATGTTGGCGAGCGGCGCCCAAATCTAGCTAAGGCAACTTGCGAACCTAAAACTCCAGGCCCTCCAGACGCTTGAACACGTTGTCCTTGCGCGTCAGGAAATCCCACGGGTCGAAAATCTCGTCGAGCACCTCGGCGGAAAGCTTCGCCTCGGGGTCGGCCTCCAAGCGCTCGCGGTACATCGGGCCGTCGACGGCGTTCTGGATGTCTTCCCACACGGCCATGGCGTTGCGCTGCACGATAACGTAGGCCTCTTCGCGCGTGATGCCGGTATTGACCAGGGCAAGCAGCACCTTCGAGCTGAAGATGAGGCCTTTGGTGCGCCACATGTTGTGCTCCATCTTGGCCGGGTAAGTCTGCAAGCCGTCAAGCATCCACTGCATCTTCGAGAACATGTAGTCGAGCGCGGTGAAGCTGTCGGCCAGGGCCACGCGCTCGGTGCCGGAATGGCTGATATCGCGTTCGTACCACAGAGCCACGTTATCAAGCGCCACCTGGGCATTCGCCTTCACGCAGCGCGCCAAGCCGCACACGCGCTCGGCCGTGATGGGGTTGCGCTTGTGGGGCATGGCCGAAGAGCCCTTCTGACCCTTCTTGAACGGCTCCTCCGCTTCGATAACGTCGGACTGCTGCAGCAGGCGCACCTGCATCGCGATGGATTCAAGCGTTGCGGCGGCGCAGGCCAGCGCGCACATGACCTGGGCGTGGCGGTCGCGAGCGAGCACCTGCGTGGAAAGCGGGTCGGGGGTGAGCCCCAGCTTCTCGCACACGTACTGCTCAACGTAGGGGTCGATGCTGGAATAGGTGCCGACAGCGCCCGAGATGGCGCCAGTCGCGGCAACCTCGCGAGCCTGCTCCAGGCGGGTCTGCGCACGCTTGAGCGCCCAAGCCCAGCTGCCGAACTTCATGCCGAAGGTCATCGGCTCGGCATGGATGCCGTGCGTACGGCCCACGCACAGCGTATTCTGGAATTCGAAGGCGCGCTTCTTGCAGGTTTCGCCGAGCTGCTTCACGTCGGCCAGGATGATGTCGAGCGCCTGCGTGATCTGGTACGACAGCGCCGTGTCGCCCAGGTCGGAAGACGTCATGCCGTAGTGCACCCATCGCGAGGGCTTCTCGGCGCCCTCGGGCACGTCGGCGTCAATGTACTCGGCCATGCAGGTGGTGAAGGCGATGACGTCGTGGTTGGTCACCTTCTCAATCTCGTCGATGCGCTCGACGGTGAAGTCGGCGTGGTCGCGAATCCACTTGGCCTCTTCCTTGGTGATGCCGGCCTGGCCAAGCTCGGCCTGCGCCTCGCACGCGAGCACCTCGATTTCCTTCCAGATGGAAAACTTGTTCTGAAGCTCCCAGATGGCGCCCATCTCCGGACGCGTGTAACGGTTGATCAGGGCGGTTC
>CAVBPP010000058.1:0-22987 GCA_963597295.1 Paratractidigestivibacter sp.
GCGCGGCGGCCAGGGCCGACTCCGCGTTCGCGGCCTCGGTGTCGGCATCTGCTTTCGCCTGCGTGAGGCTTGCCTGGCTCTGTTCAAGTTCGGACTTCATGGAATCAAGGCGGTCGATTTCGCCCTGGTTGCTGGTGAAGATGTGCGTTACGTATTCGAATGCCTGCAGGAATTCGGTGATGTTTTGCGAACCCAAAATCACTTCGATAAGGCCCGGCGTATTGGCTTGCGCCTTGTACAGCTTCACGCAGGCGGTTTTCGTGCGTTCGCGCTGCTCGGGAAGGCTTTCCTCAAGCTCTTCGATGCTCTTCTGAGTTTCCTCGATCTGCTTGTTCAGCTCTTCGACGCGGCTTACGGCCTGGCTGTATTCGGCCGCGGTGCGCTCGACTTCCTGCTGTTCGGCATCGGCCGTGACGTTGGTGTCGATGTCTTCGGCGTAGGCTGTGCTTGCGTTGCCGGGGGGTAGGGGTATGCCGCCTGCAACCAAGGCAAAGGCCAAGGTCACAGCGCATAATTTGGACGCATTGGTGCGGCTGTCCGGGTGGTGTGTTTTTGCTTTGTTAGAAAACATCCGCAATCCTAACTTTTATAACAACGAACGACATTATATAGGTACAGGTTTTCTTGTTGTGGCTTGCCACGAAACGCGCACAAGTGTGCGGGCGTGTGCGGGAGCAGTCGCCCGCGCCCTGCGAATCCCGTGCAATCGCCGCTGTCCCCTGTGCGTGCGTGATACAATCGGCAGCACTGCAAAAACCCAGGCCGACCGGGCATCATTAGCGCGTCGCGGCCGCAAGCAAAAGGAAACACCATGTCAAAGGGAACCTACTCGTTCACCACGCCCATCTACTACGTGAACGCCGAGCCGCATCTGGGCACGGCATACACCACCGTCGCCGCCGACACCGTCGCGCGCTATCAGCGCATGAACGGCTACGACGTTGCCTTCGTCACGGGCATGGACGAGCATGGCCAGAAGGTCGCCGACACCGCCGAGGGCAAGGGCATGACCCCGCAGGCCTGGTGCGATTCGATGGAGCCGGCTTTCCGCAACGTGTGGGACCTGCTCGACATCACCTACACCGATTTCGTGCGCACCACCGAGCCGCGCCACGCGCGCACCGTGCAGAAGTTCTGGCAGGACCTTTACGACAAGGGCTACTGCTACAAGGGCTCGTACGAGGGCTGGTACTGCGTGCACGAAGAGACCTACTACGCCGAGTCTGACCTGGAGAAAAACGACGAAGGCCAGTTTGTCTGCCCCGACTGCAAGCGCCCGGTGCAAAAGGCCGGCGGGGAAGAGAACTGGTTCTTCAAGCTGTCCGACTTCCAGGAGCCGCTGCTGAAGTTCTACGAGGAGAACCCCGACTTCATCCGCCCTGAAACGCGTAAGAACGAAGTGGTCACGTTCGTGAAGAGCGGCTTGAAGGACCTGTCCATCAGCCGTTCTACCTTCGACTGGGGCGTGCCGCTGCCCTTCGACGAGGGCCATGTGGCTTACGTGTGGGCCGACGCGCTGCTGGCGTACCTGACGGGCATCGGCTACGGCGACGAGGGCGAGCGCGCCGGCGAGTTCGAGCAGCGCTGGCCCATGCAGTACCACTTCGTCGGCAAGGACATCACGCGCTTCCACTGCGTCATTTGGCCGGCCATGCTGATGGCGGCGGGGCTGCCCATCACGCACACCGTCTTCGGCCACGGCTTTTTGCTGACCAAGGGCGAGAAGATGTCGAAGTCGAAGGGCAACGGCATGAAGCCCGCCGACCTGGTGAAGATCTTCGGCGTGGACGCGTACCGCTACTACTTCATGAGCGACGTGCAGTTCGGCCACGACGGCAACATCTCCATGGAGCGCATGGTACAGGTCTACAACGCCGATTTGGCGAACACCTGGGGAAACCTGTGCAGCCGCGTGTTCAACATGACGAAGAAGTACTTCGATAGCAAGGTGCCCGAGGTGCCCGCCGACGTCGCCGCGCGCGTGGCGAATCCGATGCTGCCCATCGCCGAGGCGCTGTACGCGAAGTACGATGCCTGCATGGCGCAGGTCGACTTCACCGGCGCCGCCGCCGCGGTGCAGGAGCTGGCCAGCCGCGTGAACCTGTACGTTGAGGAAAGCGCGCCGTGGAACCTGGCGAAGAATGAGGAAACGCAGGGTGACCTGGCCGCCGTCATCTACAACGCGCTTGAGGCAATTCGCATCATCGCGCTGTACATGGCGCCGTTCATGCCGAACACGTCCACTGAAGTGTTCGATCGCCTGAGCTTGGGCGACATCACCGCCGTGGTCGATATCGAGGGCGCGACCAAGTGGGGCCAGCTGCCGGCCGGCAATGCTGTGACGGTGGGCGACCCGCTGTTCCCGCGCTTGGATGAAAGCCAGATCACGGTCGAGTAATTGCTTTGGGCTTGCTGCTGCGCGGTTGCGCGGTGGCGGGCCGTTCGGGCGATTCGGCGCCAAGCTGCTTCGGCGGCGCGCCGGTCGCCCTCTTTATTGGTGGCTGATGCGTTGCTGGGTCGCCTTGGTAGCGCGGTTCGTTTGGAAGGCTTGATGGCAGAGGAAGCTGAAATACCGGTATTTGCCGACGCGCTGTTTCGGCAGAAGCGCAAGAAGGGGCGTTTTCGCCTGGTGGAGCCCGTGCAGCTTGAAGCCGGCGCGGTGGACACGCATGCGCATGTGCACTTGCTGGCCGACCCGGCGCTCGAGTTCGCACGTGCGGCCGTGTGGGGTGTCGGCTTCGTGTGCGATATCATCGACGTCGCCGAGGACGACCCGGCGGTGTTCGATTCGTTCGAGGGCTGGTATGCGCAGGCGAAGCAGCTGTTGCCGCAGATTACGCAGGCGTCTGCCGATTTGCTGGCCGCCGGTGGCACTGATGTGACGCGGCTGCCCGAGGGCGCTGCTGCGAGCGCCTTCGCGTTGCCGGCCGGGGCTGCTGCCTGCGAGCTTCCGCACCTGCGTTTGGCATGCGGCGTTCATCCGCATAACGCGAAGCTGTACGACGACGCCATGGAACGGCGCTTGCTTGAACGGTTGGCCGACCCGCGCGTGTGCGCCGTCGGCGAGGTGGGGCTTGACTACCATTATGATCTTTCGCCGCGGGATGCGCAGCGCGAGGTTTTCCGTCGCCAGATTCGCCTGGCGCATAAGACGGGGTTGCCCATCGCGCTGCATGTTCGCGAGGCCCACGATGAGGCCTTCGCCATTCTACAGGAAGAGGGCTTCCCGGAAGCGGGCACGCTGCTGCACTGCTTCGACTTGGATTGGGAAACGCTTGAACCCTGGGTTGAACAGGGATGCTATGTGGCGTTGGGCGGTGCGCTCACGTTCGGGCGTTGCCAGGATACGCGCGATGCGGTGGCGCGCACGCCGCGCGAGCTGCTGCTGACTGAAACCGATTCGCCGTATATGACGCCCGAGCCGATGCGCGGCATGCCCGCAGGCCCTGCGCACGTGACGTTCACGGCGGCGCGCATGGCCGAGGTGCTGGGCTGCGAGCCCGGCGAGGCGCGCGAGGGGTTGTTGCGCCAGCTGGTGGAAAACGCGCGCGGGCTGCTCGACAGGCCGCCGACCGAATGGCAACGAAGGGCCGCTGCGGCGGGCGAGGGCGTGGCAGCAGCTGCTGCGCCGGACGCCGCTGAGGGCAAGGTCGCCGTGACCGCCCCTGCCGCTTCCGCAAACGAAAGGACGAGCTAATGAAACGCCTGATCATCGTAGGTTCTCCGCGAACCGAAGGCAAAAGCGCCATGTTGGCGGAGCTGTTGTTCGAAACCTGCATCGAGGAATGCCCCGAAGACGAGGTGTTCCTGGCGCCGGTTTCCACGCTTGATGTTTCGGGCTGCACCGCCTGCGATTGGTGTCGCCGCCATGCGCAGGGGACGCTTTCCGAAGCTGAACAGGCAGAACTTGACGCCGCTGCAGGGGAAGCGGCCGCTGCGGCCGGCAATTCCAAAAAGGAAGAGGCGCCGCGCCCTCGCCATTGTGCGAAGCGCGACGACATGGACGACGTGTACCCGCTGCTCGACGACGCTGACGAGCTGATTGTGGTCTCTCCGGTGTACTTCGCCGCGGCCCCGTCGCAGCTCAAGGCGCTGCTCGACCGTTTCCAGCCGTATTTCTGGACGAAGACGCGCGCCCGAAAGCGCCCGGCAACGCTGCACGTTGTGGGCGAGGGCGGCGACCCGCATGGCTTCGATCCGCTGGTGGGCACCGTGCGATCCGCCGCGGCGGTTGCGGGCTTCAGGCTCGATCGCGTGCTTGACTGGGTGGGCAAGATCAGCGACGACGGCGAAATCACGGCGGAGGCCGACGAATACGAGGTTTCCGGGCCTGTCATCAGGCTATATTCTCCGGACATCGAAGTGCTTGACGATTCGGAAGATTTTGACGAAGAAGTTGCTGGTACAGATAACGTTTACGCTTTCGAGGAAATGGCCTCGCAGCCGAATGCTCAGCGCGCCCGCGCAGCTGCCGATCGCCCGCGTCTGAGTTTGGGCGAAAACGGCTCCGAGCGCCAGGTAATCAAGTTGGACGAGGACGGCAAGCGCATCGACGACGCCCGTCGTGGCCGCAAGAAGGCCGGCGAGCGCAAGCACGCCAACGCCAAGCGCGGCACGAACGGCGTGCAGCAGGCGCAGAGCAAGAACCCGCATGCGAAGGGCAAGGGTTCCTCGGGCCGCGGCAACGGCTCGCAGGGCGGTAACCGCAACGGCAACGGCGGGGGCAAGTCCTCCAAGGGCGGCAAGGGCAACAAACAGGGGCGTCGCCGTGGGTAGTCTCTCTCCGCTGGCGAACCCGACGGCAACGCGCGAGGTTCTAGCCGACCATGGCCTGACGGCGAAGTATTCGCTCGGGCAGAACTTCCTGGTCAATGATGCTATTTTGCAGAAGATCGTCGCACTGGCCGAACTTGACGGTTCCGATCGTGTTCTAGAGATAGGCCCCGGCATCGGCACGCTCACCATCGCGCTGCTGAAAAACGCCGTGCACGTCACGTCCATCGAGCGCGACCCCGATCTGCCCGCCGTGTTGGCCGAGACGCTCGATCCGTGGGCCGACCAATTCACGCTCATCAAGAAAGACGCACTTGACCTGCAGCTTTCCGACTTGAATGCTGCCGCTATGCCCAACAAGCTGGTGGCGAACCTGCCGTACGCCGTCGCCGCGACGGTTGTGCTTGACTATTTCGAGCGCATCGAATCAATTAGCAGCATGACGGTAATGGTGCAGAAGGAGGTCGCCGACCGCATGGCGGCCGAGCCGGGTACGAAAAACTACGGCGCTTACACGGTGAAGTTGCGTCTGTATGCCCAGCCCGCGGGCCGTTTTCTGGTCGGGCCGAATAACTTTTTCCCGCCGCCGCGCGTGGACAGTTCGGTCATCAGGCTCAATCGCCGCCCGCTTCTTGACGCTGACGGCAATCCGGCCAGCGCCGATGTGCTCGCCGCAGCCGCGACCATGGCCGATGCCGCCTTCGCCAGCCGTCGCAAAACGCTTTCGAATTCCTGCAAAACCTACTTCGCTGGGCGGGGCGCCGCGTTTGCCGGCATTGCGCCGAAACTGCCGGAATTGTTCGAATCCGCTGGAATCGACCCGAAACGCCGTGGCGAGACGTTGGAACTTAGCGAGTTCATAACGCTTGGCAAAGCGCTCTTGACGCTTCAATCTGACAAGGCGTAAAACCCCATATCAAGCGCTATTTCGGCTGCTCTATAGTATTGACCCAGCAGTTAATTGCTACTGAATTAGGGGCATTGCGTGAAGACGGCAATGCCCATTTGACCGGCGTGGTATCATATCGCCTCGTCATCTGTGTGTTTGAAGGAATGAGTAAAAATGGATCTTGCTAAGCAAGCGAAAATCGTCGATTCCATCCACGACACTCTCAATGATTTCGTTGGCCAGCGCCTGAAGGTGCGCGCGAACATGGGCCGTTCGAAGATCGTCGAGAGCGAAGGCGTTTTGAAGCAGGTGCATCCGCAGCTGTTCATCATGGAGGTCGATCGCAAGCGCGGCCGCACCGCCCGTCAGTCGTATCAGTACGTGGACGTGCTGACTGGCATGGTCGAGTTGTCGCAGAACGGCGAGCCGCTGTTCGAGCCCTTCGTCCCCGAGGACGACGAGCCCGGGGTCGACCCGGCAGAGGCAGCCGAATCCGCCGAGCTGGAGGAAAAGGTTCTGGCTTAAGGGCGGCTGTCGCGGTTCGTCCGCGCAACAAATTTGAAGGCGTCGCATGCGGCGCCTTCTTTGCGTTCATGAACATTTTTCGCAGGCGTGAAATTAGCGTTTGACAAGCAGCGTGCGAACGAGGAAAATACTTTCTCGCGCAATGCGCAATCCGTGGGGATGTAGCTCAGCTGGGAGAGCATCACGTTCGCAACGTGGGGGTCGTGGGTTCGAATCCCATCATCTCCACCATGGAAACCTAGAAGCTGCCGGTATCCCCGGCAGCTTTTTTGTTCCCGCAGGTCAGCGGGATTCGAACCGATGAGGTGGAATTCCGTTAAGCAAACGTGCCGGTGACACGTTTGTAGGAATTCGCCCGACTGAGCTTGCGAAGGAGGGGTGCGCGTTCGCGAAGCGAAGGCGCGAATCCCATCATCTCCACCATGGAAACCTAGAAGCTGCCGGTATCCCCGGCAGCTTTTTTATTCCCGCAGGTCAGAGGGATTCGAATGCCTTCTTCATGCGATCCGTTGGTCAGTTCAAGCGTCTTGTCCTAAAGTTGCTTCGAAGATAAATAATGTTAATTGACTATACATTCAAACATGAATATAGTGAGCCGATGCATGTAAAGAACAGTGCACAATCTTTACGTGTTCTAAAGGGATGGTATTTATAACAGGAGAGGAATCCAATGAAGAAGCAATTCCGCGCCGCGATCGCTTGCATTTGCACGTTCGCGCTGGTCGGCTCTTTTGCGCTGGCGGGCTGCTCGTCCAACAACAGCAGCACCGAGCAGAAGTCTTCCGACACCAAGACCGAGCAGACCTCGCAGACCGCCGAAAAGGTCGAGCTGCAGGTTTTCGCCGCCAATTCGCTGTCCAAGGCCATGGAAGAGGTTCAGAAGGCCTATATCGAGGACGGTCACTCCAACGTATCTTTCGCTGACACGCAGTACAAGGCTTCCGGCGAGCTGAACGAGATGCTCGGCGCCGGCTCCTATGCCGACCTGCTGATCAGCGCGTCGAAGAGCTCTATGGATACGGCTGTGTCCAAGGGCTATGTGAACGAGTCCACGCGCGTTGACATGTTCAAGAACGACCTGGTCATGGTTTCCAAGGAAGGCTCTAGCCTGAAGGACGTCACGCTTGACGACATCGCAGCTGGCAAGTACTCCATCTGCGTTGGCGACGATTCCGTGCCGGCTGGTAACTATGCCGCTCAGTCTTTGTCCACCGTTGGCGTGTACACCCCCGCAGGCGACGACGCTGGCAAGACCGGCAAGGACATTTCCGGCAAGGGCGGCAGCTACCAGAGCTTCGTTGACGCTGGTCATTCCGTTGTCACCGACACCTCCGTCGGCAACGTGTGCAAGCACGCTCAGTCCGGCGACGTTGACGTTGCCTTCGTGTACACCTCCGACGTGTACCGCTTCGGCGGCGTGCAGATCGTCGGTACCGTGCCGGCTAACACGCATAAGAACATCGTGTACCCGGGTGCCGTGACCAAGGAGAGCAAGAATGCCGATGCCACCCAGGAATTCCTGAACTGGTGCCTGCAGAGCGAGAAGGCTCAGGCAATCTGGCAGAAGTGGGGCTTTGAGCTGGCGTAAGCCAACTAGGGCAGAGAAGTTATTCCTTTAACTTGTGCACAGGAGGGGGATGGGCCTTACCGCTCATCCCCCTATCATATGTATCCGTGAGGTTTGAGGGGCTTATGGGTAATTCGAAACGGTTTATTGCAAGTCTAGCTGTGGCTGCGGCTTTGGCGTTCGGGGGCGTGGGCGTTGCGCACGCTGAAGACGCGCTTGGCGACGTCGATACGCCGAACGCGCCAGCCAAGAGTGCTTCAACGTCCGATTCGCAATCGAGCGCGGCAAGCCAGACGGGCGATGTTGATACGAGCAGCGTCCGCGTGTCGAAAGACGGTTACGCGGCGGCGCTTGATGACAGCAGTTTTGCGATAGATTCGTTTTCGAGGGCGCAGAAGGGCTCGAACCGCTCCATCGATGGCGAGTACCGTGGCTATGCCTATCTGATCGGCGAAGGGTCGGGAAGCATGGTCCAGATCGTTGCGATGGATACCTATGCGGTGGCGTATTTCCCGAGCAAATTAGTGTCTGAGCAGGGCTTGAATTTGAGCGATACGGCTCAGCAGATGACGCTTAAGCAGCTGTTGTGCGCGCTTGATTCCGGTCAGGCTTCCGGGTCGAAAAAACTTGCCGAGATCGAAACCTGGTATTTCACCTCTAATGACACCTTCGACGTGGGCACCGTGCGCTTTAAGTTCGATCAAGATATCAGCGGCAAATCGTATGCGTTGATCATCGGTACCGACGGCAGCGATATCACGGATGCCGACAATCCCAATTACGCCAAGCCGAGCTTCGCCGATTTTGGCAGCGTGAAGCCATCTGATCAGGTAACCATCCAGGCGAAGGCAACGGGGCTTGAGGCCGTTGGCGAATTCCTGTCGAATCTTGACTGGAGCCCCTTGTGGGTGAGTTTGCGCACCACAGGTATCGCTATCATATTCATCGTGATATTGGGCCTGTTGGCGGCATATTTCTGCCTAGGCCTGAGCCCTCGCGCGAAGAGCATTTTCGACGCTATCTTCACTATTCCGATGGTGCTGCCGCCGACGGTGTGCGGCTTCATTCTGCTGTTCGCTTGCGGTTCGAATACGGCGTTCGGCCAGTTCTGGATCAATGTCGGCTTCCCGCTTATCTTCAGCCCGACGGCGTGCGTCATCGCGGCCGTGGTCGTGGCGTTCCCGCTGATGTACCGCAATGCGCTCGGCGCGTTCGAGAGCCTCGACCGCAACATGTTGGATGCGGCGCGCACGCTGGGCTGGTCTAATGCGAAGATCTTCCTGCGCTTGATGCTGCCGCTTTCATGGTCATCCATCGCCGCGGGCATGGTGCTTGCGTTCGCCCGCGCGCTCGGCGAGTTTGGCGCGACGCTGTTCATGGCCGGCAACTATGTGGGCATCACGCGCACGATTCCCATCGCCATTTACTTCGAATGGATGAACGGAAACTCCGACGTCGCGTGGTTCTGGACGGCCGTCATCATCGTGTTCAGCCTGGTGGTCATCGTGTTCATCAACCTGTGGTCGAATCACAACACGAAGTACCGCAAGCGCGAGAGCAACTAGGGGGCGCATATGAGTCTTGAGGTTGATATCGAGAAATCGTTCAAGGGCTTTCACCTGCAGCAGCAGTTTTCTGCCGGCGCGGAAACGCTCGGCTTGCTCGGGGCCTCCGGGTGCGGAAAAAGCCTGACCATGAGGTCGATCGCGGGCATCGAACGGCCGGATGCCGGCAAGATCGTGGTGAACGGCACGGTGTTCTTCGACCGAGCGCACGGCAAGAAGGCCAAGGTTGACCTGACGCCCCAGCAGCGCAAAACCGCGTTGCTGTTCCAGAATTACATGCTGTTCCCTAATTTGACGGTGGCGCAGAACGTGGCCGCTGGCATCGGACGTGACGTGGCGCCCGCCGACCGTGATGCGGTGGTGCAGGCGGAGCTTAGGCGTTTCGGGCTTGAGGGGTTCGATAACCGCTTCCCGGCGCAGCTTTCCGGCGGCCAGCAGCAGCGTGTGGCGCTTGCTCGCATGCTGGCGGCGCGCCCGGGTATTCTGATGCTTGACGAGCCGTTTTCCGCGCTCGATGCGCACCTGAAGGGCGTGCTCGAGCAGAATCTGGTCAGTCTGTTCGATGCTTTCGATGGCACCATCCTGTATGTATCCCATGACATCGACGAGGCCCTGCGCTTCTGTGACCGTATTGCCGTCATCGAATCGGGCCACGTCATGGAGATAGGCACCGGCGACGAGGTGGTGAACAATCCGCGCAGCCAGGCGGCGCTGAAGCTGTCGGGTTGCAAGAACGCGACCCCCGCTGAATACGCGAGCGACCATTCCGTTCGTTTGCCGAAGTGGGGCATTACGGTTGAGGCTGCGTGCGAGGTTCCCTCCGATGTGAAGTGCCTAGGCGTGCGCGCTTTCTATCTGGAGCGCGCCGCGGGGCCAGGACGCAACTGCTTCCGTGTGCGCGTTGACCGTGTGAGCGATTCGCGTTTCGACCGCACCGCGCTGCTTGGGTTCATGGATCGCGATGTTGCCTCGTCGGATTCCGTTGGCCGCGAGGAAAGCGAGATGACGTATCTGCACCAGCACCTATTCTGGCGCGTGGACAAGTTGAAGGTCCCCGCCGAAGAATTGCCGCACGAGGGCGAAGAGCTGTGGATTCGCATTCCCGAAGACAGGCTGTACCTGGTGAATAGGTAGGGGATCGGCTGGCGTTGCTCGGAATGGCTTAGACGGACGAGGCTAGTGCGTCGTTGGCCTTGCTGAATCAGCGCGTTTCGCTTTTTGGATTGTGTCGCACCAGATTGAGGCGGGCGCTGCCTCGTCGATTGGATTTGCTACTTAAGCGGTTTCATTTGTGACGGGCGATAATGCCGCGTAGTGGTAAACTGATGCCCTGACGAGAGGGGCTTATATGTTGGACGGACACGGCCGCACCATCGATTATCTGCGGATATCGTTGACGGACCGCTGCAATTACCGCTGCATCTACTGCATGCCCGAACAGGGCGTGCAATCGCTGCATCACGAAGACATCCTGCGCATCGAGGAGATCGCCCAGGTTGTGCGCGCGCTTTCAGAACTGGGGATTCGAAGCGTGCGTCTAACCGGCGGCGAGCCGCTGGTGCGTCGCGGCGTGGTCGACCTTATCCGCGACATTCGCGAAACTCCCGGCATCGAGAACATTTCGCTGACCACCAACGGAGTGCTTCTGCCGCGCATGGCCGACGACCTGCGCGAAGCGGGGCTTTCGCGCGTGAACATTTCGCTCGATACGTTGGATGCGGGGCAGTTCGCCGCCATAACGAGGCGCGGTCGGCTGCAGGAGGCGCTTGATGGCATCGATGCCGCGCTGGCCGCAGGGTTCGATCCGGTGAAGATCAACGCCGTGGCCGTGCGCCAACTGCATCAGGATTACCTTGCGTTCGCGAAGCTTTCCATTGATCGGCCGTTGCATGTGCGTTTCATCGAATACATGCCGGTTGGCGAAAGTTCCGGCTCCGACGGCTGCGGTTGGGGCCCCGACGACGTCATCAGCTGCGAGGAGCTGTTCAACCTTATCAACGAGGGAGCTCGTGCCGAGGGGCTGCCCGAACTGGTGGCCGCTGGGCAGAACAAGCCGCTCGGCTGGGGTCCGGCCAAGTATTTCGCATTCCCCGGAGCGAAGGGCACTGTTGGTTTCATCAGCCCGATGAGCAGGCATTTCTGCGGCGACTGCAACCGTATGCGACTGACGGCCGACGGCAAGCTGCGCCCGTGCTTGTTTTCGGATAGGGAATACAACGTGCGCGGCATTCTGCGCAGCGGCAAGCCGCAAGCGCAGATCGACCAGGACTTGCGCGACGTGTTCGCCACGGCGCTTGGCGCCAAGCCCGATGACCACGACGACATAATCGGCACCGAACGCCGCATGTCGCAGATAGGCGGGTAACCGGTTCCGTTTGCCTGCCGGCAAACGGATTGACTCGACGTTGCGGACGGCCGTGGCACGCCGTCTTCGCACGATTTCAAGGACTCGCGTACGGAGTACGCTTCGCCCTTGCAATCCCGCGAATACGACGCACCACAGCCGCCCTCACTGACTTTTGCGGTGTCCCTTTGGGTTTAGGACTGACTTGCTGCTTTTGTGCCATCCCGAGGATTTTTTGGGACTCGCTAATTGTTTAACCCATTTGGAGGCTTTGTTTCCTTGCGGGCTGACTTCGTGGCCTTCTTGCGGGGTTCCTTGCTATCATGGGTCTAACTGATTTTAAGGAGAACGATTATGAGCGACCAGCAGCTTACGCATATCGATGAGAAGGGCGACGTCCGCATGGTTGACGTCGGCGACAAGGCCGTGACCAAGCGCATTGCGCAGGCTGAGGGCTTCATCAGCATGAATCCGGAAACGCTGGCACTTATCGTCGACGGCAAGGCCTCGAAGGGCGATGTGCTGGCATGTGCGCGCGTGGCGGGCGTTATGGCGGCGAAGCAGACGAGCTCGCTGATCCCTATGTGCCACCCGCTGAACATTACGAAGGCGAAGGTTGAATGCGAGCCCGTTCGCGCAGGTGAGCGTCCTGATGGCCGCGTGGGCATTCATGTGATCACCACTACTGGCGTCACGGGCAAAACGGGTATCGAAATGGAAGCCTTGACTGCCGCAAGCGTGGCCTGCCTGACCATTTACGATATGTGCAAGGCGGTTGATCGCGGGATGGAAATCTCTGAGGTGCGCCTGCTGCTGAAGGACGGCGGCAAGACGGGCCTTTGGACCCGCGAGGGCGGCGTCGCGGCCGAACAGGCTAACTAAATTAACTCGACCGGCTAAATCAAATAGGCCAACTAAGCTCATTGGGCCGGCTAGGCCATCAGGCCAACTAAGCCAACCAAGCTGTTGACCCCATCGGGCTGGCGAAGCCAACTGGTCAACTAGGCCGAGGCCTGTTCCTTCCGAACCTTTCGCGCTCGCCAAGCTTTCAGCACGAAATAGCAGGCCAGCGCGCCAATGCCGGCGGCGATGGTATCGACCAGCCAGTCCATCGGGTCGCAGCTGCGCCCGGGGGTGAAAATCTGATGAAACTCGTCGGTAATCCCGTATAGGCTGGCAAGCCCGCAGGCGACCGCGGGAGCCCATTTCGACAGCGCGTTTACCGGCCGCAACGTCACGAGCGCCCCGGCGGCGCCTTGCGGTTTCAGGTGGAATCGCAAGGCGTTCGTGAGCACCACGCCGAACACCAGGTACTCGCAGAAGTGCCCGACGGGGCTCACGTCAACCTCATGTCCGGTCAACGCCAGCGCCTGAGCAGCAAGCCACTGCTTGACCTGCGAGAATATCCCCGACCCGTAGTCGATTTGATACCCGTCGCGCGCCGACATGGCGAAAATGAACACGGCGACTGCGGCCACGGCGATCCACGACCCGATGACGAACGCGCGGTTCGGCTCGGCAAAGGTTTTCGCCTCGCCTGCCTGACCGCGCGTCTCGGCTCTGTTCTCGTTCTTCGTCAGAATGCTCTCCAAGCCTTAATCCACGCAGGCCGAGCAGTTCGTCTCGTCGCCGAACAGCAGGTCGTGCTCGGGGCCTGAAAGCGCGTCGCGGGCCTGGTCGCGCAGGTTGTTCATGCCCGACAGGAACTGACGGTACAGCACCAGCGTCAGGTAGCGGCCCATCGTGGTCAGCGTCAGCTCGTCGGCGTTGTCGGTCGCGAACGCCTTGTGCGCGCGGTAGAAGGCCATTTCGGCCGGCAGCAGCGCGTCGATGCTCGTGCCGAACTGCTCGGCGAACTCGCGCTTGTCCAGGCGCAGCTGGTACAGATGCAGCAGGAAGTAGTAACGGGCCAGGTCGCGCTTTGACATGACGCACTTGCCCATGATGGACATATGGCCCGCCTCAATGGCTTCGTTGTATTCGGCCAGGCTGAACGTGTTCACGTACAGCGCGCCGTTCAGGTGCGTGATGGAACCGGACCCGATGGCGGGGTACTCGTTGTAGGCAACCTGCAGCTCCTCGGCGTACAGGTCGTGGTCGTGGGCGCCCTCGTCGTTCAGGCGGTTGAACGTCCAGATGGTGTCGCGGCTGAAGAACGGGTGCTCGCCGCCGGTTAGCACCTCGTCCAAGATGCGGTAGTAGCGGAATTCGCGGTTGTAATCCATGTCGCCGAGCGACTTTTCCATCTTGCGCGTGGTGGCGTTGGAAACGTACAGCGGGCTGAATGTCGTCTGGCGCGCGCCGCACGTGACGATCTTCTCCAGGTCATCGATCAGGATATCCTCGGTCTGGCTGGGGAAGTTGAAAATCATGTCCACGTTGATGGAGTCGAAGTAGGGCGCCGCTTCGCCGATGCGCTCGAAAATCTCCTCGCCGCTACCGTATTTCTTGTAGCGATCCATCTGCTTCAGCAGGTCGTTGTTGAAGCTCTGCACGCCAACGGACAGGCGCTGCACGCGGCCCTTCAGTTCGTTCAAGTAGGGCTGCACCAGGTGATTCGGGTTGGTTTCCACGCCCACTTCCTTGATGTGGAAGTTGTCGCGCGCCAAATCGATGGTCTCGCATAGCTCGTCGAGCAGAATGGTGGGGGTGCCGCCGCCGAAGTACAGCGTCTCGAAATCCCAGCCGCGCTCTTTGAGCATCATCATCTCGCGGCGCAGGTTCTTGAAGTACGGGCGCGCGATGTCTTCGCGGAACACGTAGCGGTTGAAGCTGCAATACGGGCAAAGCACCTGGCAGAACGGTACATGCAGATACAGCATGTACTTCATGTCGGGCTTGGGATCCGGGAAGAATTTCTCGGGGGTGGGCGCAAGGTCCAGATGACGCTTGGTCATCCCCTTGACCAAGTTCGTCAGAAAACGCTCGGATAGCACTGGTTGTCCTCCATTGATCCAAACATGAATATTCGTGAACGACCATCATAGAGCTTTTGCCGCTCACCGATACGACGGTCGGCCAAATTTCAGAAAATGTTGGGTAAGAATTTTCTCACCTGGGTATAATTGAACAATTGATTTATGGGGACCCAACAACTAAAGAATAGGGGTGACGCATGGATATCAATGCGCTGCTAATCGACGTGACCGGGCAGATAGACACGTTCATGTACACGTACATTTTGCTGATTTTGCTGGTTGTCGTCGGCATCTACTTCACCATCCGCACGCGAGGCGTGCAAATCCGCTTCATCGGGGACATGTTCAAGCAGGTCACCGAGAAGAAACATGTTGAGGGCGAACGTTCCATTTCATCGTTTCAGGCGTTGATGGTGTCCACCGCCAGCCGTGTGGGCACGGGCAACATCGCGGGCGTGGCAACCGCCATCGCAACGGGCGGCCCGGGTGCGGTGTTCTGGATGTGGCTTATGGCCCTTATCGGCGCGGCGTCGGCCTTCGTCGAGTCGACACTGGCGCAGATCTGGAAGGTGCGCGGCGCCGACGGTGAATTCCGCGGCGGCCCTGCCTACTACATCAACCAGGCGCTCGGAAGCCGCAAGCTCGGCGTGCTGTTCAGCGTGCTGCTGATCTTGTGCTTCGCGTTCGGCTTCAATGGCTTGCAGGCGTTCAATGCCTGCTCAGCGCTGGAATACTACATTCCCGATTACCAGACCAACGGCGTGGCCATCGCCTGCGGCATCGCGCTTGCGCTGCTGACCGCCAGCGTCATCTTCGGCGGCTCGAAGCGCATCAGCGTGATCACTTCGGTCCTCGTGCCGATCATGGCACTTGCCTACATCGCAGTGGCCGTATGGACGACCGTAAGCAATATCACCTTGCTGCCCGATGTGTTCGGGCTGATGTTCCAAAGCGCGTTCGACTTCCAATCCATCGCTGGCGGCTTTGCCGGGTCGGTCGTGATGCTGGGCATCAAGCGCGGCCTGTACTCCAACGAGGCCGGCATGGGCTCGGCACCGAACGCAGCTGCCACGGCGAGCGTGTCGCACCCGGTTAAGCAGGGCCTCGTGCAAAGCCTGTCCGTTTACATCGACACGCTGCTCATCTGCACGTGCTCGGCCATGATGGTGCTGGTGTTTTACGTGCAGGACCCCGAAGCCGCTCAGGCGCTCAACGGCATGCCGCTCGTGCAGATGGCCGTGAACAACTCCATCGGCCCTGTCGGCATCCATTTCATCACGTTCGCTATTTTCATGTTCGCGTATTCCAGCCTTATCGGTAACTACTTCTACGCCGAAAGCAACTTCCGCTTCATCAAGAACGACAGCAAGACGGCGCTTGTCGTGTTCCGTTTGGCGTGCCTGGTTGTTATCTTCTACGGCGCTGTGAACAGCTTCGACTTGGCGTGGAACCTGGCCGACATCTTCATGGGCCTGATGGCGCTGATGAACCTGATCGCCATCTTGCTTCTGGGCAAGTGGGCCATCGCCGCCCTGAAGGATTATCAGGAGCAGAAGGCCGCCGGCAAAGACCCGGTGTTCGTCGCCGAGAGCATTCCCGGCCTTCCCAAGACCGATTGCTGGCACGTTGAGCAGGTTTCCGACTACGGCGAAGGCGTGGTGAAGGATTTCATCGAAGAAGCAGTTGACCTGGAGGTAAACGAAGGCTCCGGAGCGCAAGCGAAGTAAGTGCGATGCGGCGGCTGGGGAAGAGCCGCCGCCTTGACGAAAAATAGCAACTGTTTATAATTATCGCGAATTGGTGAGGGAAAGGTGCCGAAGGAACAGGAAGTCCGCGAGGTTGTGGGACGGCTTCGCAAAGAAGGCTGGTTAGAGCGGCCGGGGAAGGGTAGCCACGTCGTTTTCTCCAAGGATGGAAGGCGCGTTACGGTGCCGACGTCCAAGAAAGAATTGCCGCTTGGAACGTATAGGAGCATTGCGAAAGCGGCAGGCTGGCCGAGGAGGTAAAGATGGGCAAGTATATTTTCCAAGCGATTATGACTCCGGCCGAAGAGGGCGGATTCGATGTTGAGGTGCCCGACCTTCCGGGTTGCTTCACGTATGGCGACGATGTGAGCGACGCTGCGTTCATGGCGGCCGATGCGGCGAAAACGTACGTGGCAACTCTTTTGGCCGACGGGGTTGATGTTCCTGCGGCGACGACGAGGCCCGTTCCCGCAGGCTGCGAGAGCGTTCACGTGTTTTTCGAGACCGACGAGTCCTACATTGTCGATGGGCCGGTCGTTTCCGCCGCCGAGGCGTCGCGCATGCTCGGCGTTTCCCCCGGCCGCGTGACGCATATGATCGATTCCGGCATTTTGGACGGCTATCGACGCGGAAGGCGCACCTGGGTGAGCGAGGCCTCCGTCCGAAAGCGCATGGAATCCAAGCCGGGCCCAGGACGCCCTGCGCTGCAGGCGTAGACGCGGCGCGGCCTTCAAGCGCGGTCGGCTCGGCAGTTCGGCGTCTTTCGGTCTGTGGTACAATAAGGCCACAAACTATGCTGGAAGACCGTTGAGGAGGCCGTATGACCACGTGCGTTCCGGTTCGCGACATGAAAAGCACTGCTGATTTCGTGAACCTCGTTGAGCGGGAGGGCTCCGTGACCGTGACGAAAAACGGTTACAGCGCTATTCATTGTTTGAGCGATTCCGAATATAAATTGCTTCAGGAAGAACAGGCCAAGGCGCGGCTTCTGTCCAGAATGATTCTTGCTGAACGAGAAATTGCCGCTGGAGACGCCGTCGACTATGACGAGTTCGCCGTCACGTTGAGAGCCGAATATGGCCTATAAGCGCAAAATCCTCAAGCAGGCTGCTGCTGAGTATCGGGGAATCGTGGATTACTTGGCTCGCGTGCTTTGCAGTCCCGAAGCGGCGCGCGGGTTCATGGACGAATTTGAATATCAGTTGGGCTTGGTGTGCGAAATGCCGCAACTATATGGGTTGTCTCGCGTGAAGGAACTGGCCGTATTGGGGTATCGCCCCATGCTGGTTAAAAATTACGTTGCTTTGTACAAGGTTGAGGGCGATGTTGTGATTGTCGCCCATATCTTTCACCAGTCGCAGGATTACGCGAAGTTGGTGTGATGCGGCGGGCGTATGCCGTGGAGTTGAAGCGTCGAAGCTGAAGGAGGGGAGTGCATATGGAAAAGCGGCACGAGGGGGCCGTTTGGGTTCCGCATGGGGAAACGGTTGCCGAACAGGGCGGCGCGGGCGTGATTCGTCGGGTGCTCGCTTACAACGAGGGGCTGATGTGCGTTGAGAATACGTTCGAGGCTGGTTCCGTCGGCGCGCTGCACAGCCATCCGCACACGCAGATCACCTACGTGGTTTCCGGCAAGTTCCGCTTCACCATCGGCGCTGAGGTTCGCGAGGTTACGGCGGGCGACACCATGCTGAAAACCAACGAGGTGGTTCATGGCTGCGTCTGCTTGGAACCCGGCGTGCTGCTGGATATCTTCACCCCCATGCGCAAGGATTTCGTCAGCTAGCAGGAAGACGAAGGGACACTCCTAATGTCTTGTCGTCGCTTACAAAATATTCGCAATAGTTTTGCTAATTCGTTCTGCGGGTACGCATCGAGGCAGCCTTTTCGCACACTCTAACGTGAATATACTGCAAAGAATCGCTAGGGTTTCTTGGCAGCTGCGTTGGCGGGTGTACGGTCGAAGAAAACGCATCGATGAAGGAGACTCGAAACCGTGCTTGCCGCGCAAATTCTGGAAGCAGCCATGCTTGTCTGCTTCGGCCTGTCTTGGCCGTTGAACGCTTATAAGAATTTCAAGGCGCGAACCGCGGCGGGGTCTAGCTGGCAGTTCATTATGCTTATTACCGTCGGGTATTTCTGCGGCATCGGCGCGAAGATTGCGAGCGGGTCGTTGAACTGGGTGCTGGCCGTTTACTTCTTGAATTTGATTTTCCTGGCGTTCAACTGGGTCGTTTATTTTCGCAACCGCAAATTGGACGTTTTGCGGGAAGCGGGGCAGACGGCTTAAAGCGATGGCGCATGCCGTGCTTTGTCGCCGGATGCTGCTTTTCGCGCGATTTCGCGTTCATGTTGAAAGTCCGCGCAGATGTGTTGCGGCTGCGGAAAGAAAACGCCTGCTAAGCTGTCGCTTCGGCTTGGGGTTCGCCTTGCTTGCCCGACTTCTTCCCCACGAACACGCAAATGATGCAGATAGCCGCGACCACGGACACGCCTAGCAGCACGTAGAGCGAAAGCTCGGTGCCGGCGAGGGTGCCGGCCACCAGGTCAGCGGCATTGGCGGTTTGCGAGGCATTCACGATGGACGTGCAGACCGCGGTACCCAGCGCGCCGCCGAGCTGCTGCAGGGTGGTGAACGTCGCGTTGCCGTCGGTTTTCAGGCTCTCGGGCAGAAACGTGAGCCCCGTGGTCATGGAATTGGACATGGAAAGTCCCTGCGCGATGGGCACGATGAAGTACACGGCCATGAACACCCAGGGTTCGTTTCCTAAGGCCACGGCGATGAACAGCACCATGGAAAGCAGCTGGATGCCGGCGCCGATGGTGAGCGGCCTGCGTGCGCCCAGAATATCCAGGAACCGTCCGCCGATGGGGGCGAGGATGGCGCCGATGATGCAACCGGGCAGCAGCAGGCAGCCGGCGTCGAAGGCGTTCTGGCCGCAAACCACCTGGCCGTAATAGGGAATCAGGTAGCCAAGGCCCAGCACGATCGCCTGGAACAGCACCATGTACGCTAAGCATAGGACGAAGCGTCGGTTGCGGAAGATGGCCACGCGAATCAGCGGGTGCTCGCTTCTGGAGGACAGGGCCACGAACGCCGCGAGCAGCACGACGGCGCCCGCGAACAGCCCCAGCACCTGGGCGCTTAGCCACCCGGCGGTGCTTGCGCTGCTGGTGGCGAACACCAGGCATACGAACCCGCCGGCAAGTGCGGCGAACTGCGCCGGGCTGAACTTCACTTGCTGCGTTTCGCTAACCTGGCGAATGGCGTATAGGCCGGCGACCAGGGAAATTGCCAGGAGCGGCAACAGCGCCCAGAAGATAGTTCGCCAGCCCCATAGCGTGACGATGAGCCCGCCGACCGAAGGGCCCACCGCCGGTGCGGACGCGGTGATGAGGGTGGCCACGCCCATCATCATGCCCATGCGGTCAAGTGGCGCCTGCTCGATGACGATGTTGAACATCAGCGGCAGCGCAAGCCCTGTGCCCAGGCCCTGCACGACGCGTCCGGCGATGAGCGTGGGGAATGCGCTGGCCAGCGCGCAGGTGATGGTGCCCACGATGAACAGCACGATGGCCACCAGGAATAGCGTCTTGGTGCGGAATCGCCGTTTCAGCAGAGAAGAAAGCGGCATGATGGCGGTCAGCACCAGCAGGTAGCCGGTGGTTACCCACTGCACGAGGGCGGTGCTCACGCCGAATTCGGTCATGAGCGAGGGGAAGGTCACGTTCATGGCCGTTTCGACCACGACGCCGGAAAACGACATCAAGCCGCAGGCCAAAATGGACAAAATGAGTTTAGCGTCAATGCGACGCTCGAATGAGGAGGGCATATTTCACTTCCTAAATTAGAGGGATGCAATGACTATAGGCATTGTTTGGCGGAATTTTCTAGAGGCTTTTTCGGCAGGGGCGTCGAATCCCGAATGTCAACAAACCTTAGGCGAAACTGAAAGGCGACAAGGTGCTGGCCGACGGCGCGGCGGTTTGCGGCGCGGACGGGTTTGAGTGCGGGTTTAAGGGCTGGCTGATTTGGGGTTGTTTTGAATGCGGCTTGGTTTTGAGGGGCATGTCGGTTTGGGGGAGGGGCGCGCCCGAGAAGCCGGTCTGTTGCAGCATGCCGGTTCCGGTGGACGGGCCAAATGGTCCGACTCGTTGCGTTGAACTCGTTGCGTTGAGCGGGCTCGTTTGTGGATACTTTCGCCACATTGCGATTCGTTGTTGCTTTACTACTCTACTGTGCTAAAGTGGCAACACGAAATGAGCGACGCAACGGCGTCGGGGCGAGTGGTCTTTTGGGCGCAGCCTCGCAGCCGCATAGGCGTAGCAGCCGGCGCTGCCGGGCGGGGCGAACGTGACCCGCTCGCGACGTTATTAGGCTTTTCGCCATGCGAGGGACGCTCAACGCGGCCGAGCTGGTAACGTGGCCGCTGCATGAATTTGGAACGAAACCGCAGGAAAGGCGGGGTGTGGAACATGAATTACGTGACGCCATCGGGTTTTCGCGATGTGCTGACCGACGAGGCCGTGCTGCGTGAGCAGGCCGGGCGCGCCGTGCTCGAGAACATGGCCGCCAAGGGCTATTTGCCGGTCGAGACGCCGACGCTCGAGGTGATGGACGTCATGTCGGCGGGCGGGCGCCTGCCGGGCATGCCGTTCAAGTTCTTCGATGCGCGCGGAGATCTTCTGACCATGCGTCCGGACGTCACGCTGCAGATCGCCCGCATGTGCGCGACGCGCCTGGCGGGGCAGCCGGGGCCGTTTCGCTTCCGTTATATGCAGCGCGTGTTCCGTGAGGCTGAGGGGCAAACCCAGGCCGAGCCGCGCGAAACCACGCAGATGGGCGTGGAACTCATCGGCGAAGCGGGGCCTGCCGCAGACGCGGAGGTCGTGGGGCTTCTGGCCGAATCGCTGAAGCTTGCGGGCGTGCGCGACTTCAAGATCACGCTGGCCTCGGTCGGCGTGCTGCGCGCGCTCTTGGCTGCGTCCGGCGCTCCCGAGGCGTGGCGCCGGGCCGTGCTCGACGCGTACCATGATTCGAACTTCGTCAACCTGGACAATCTGACCGCACCCGAGGGCGCGCAGGGTGTTCCGCCGGTGTTCGCCCAGGCCATCGGCAAGCTAGCTCGCATCCGCGGCGGGCGCGAGGCTATCGCCGCCGTGCGTGAGCTGGTGGCGCCGCTTGGCTGCGAGGCCGGCCTTGACAGCTTGGATAAGGCTTGCGACCTTCTGGAGGCGCAGGGTCTTGGTGCGTGCATCCAGATCGATTTCTCGGTCATGAGCTCGTTCGATTACTACACGGGCATCGTGTTCGAGGCGTATGCCGCCGGGCTGGGCTCGCCCTTGGGTTCGGGCGGCCGTTACGACAACACTATCGGCGCTTACGGGGAAGATCGCCCCGCTGCCGGCTTCGCGTTTTTCCTAGAACGGGCCATGGCTGCGGCCGCCGCGCAGGACGAACGCATCGCAGAGGGCAACGCCGCCGGCGTCGCGGCCGAGCGCCCGCTGCGCATCGCTGTGCCCAAAGGTTCGCTCAACGCAGACTCCATCGCTTGCCTGGCTGCGTGCGGCCTGGATACGACCGGGCTTGAAAACCCCGGCCGCCAGCTGATTATCCGCAACCCAGGCGTGGAATACATCATCGTGCGCCCCTCCGACGCGCCCGCGTTCGTGGAGCTGGGCGCCGCCGACTGCGGCATTTGCGGCGAGGATTCCCTGCTTGAGGCGCAGCCCGATGTGGTGGAGCTGGCCGACCTGAAGTTCGGCGCCTGCCGCTTCATCGTGGCCGAACCAGCCGGTGCCGCCGAGGCCACAGCCGAGCACTACCGTCGTCTGGGTTCCATCCGCATCGCCACGAAGTACCCCAACATCACGCGTGCGCATTATGCGAAGACGGGCACCCAGGTCGAAATCGTGAAACTTCACGGCAACATCGAGCTGGCACCATTGACGGGGTTGGCCGAGCGCATCGTGGACATCACTGCCACGGGCACCACGCTTCGCGAGAACAACCTGGTCATCGTCGAGGATGTGCTTTCCTCCACGGCGCGATTCTTCGCGAACGGCTGCTCGCTGGCAACCGACCCGCGTGTGGTGGAACTGGCCGATCGCATGCGCGAGGGTGCGGCGGCCGGCAAGTGGGAGGCCACGGTCATAGCCGGCGGGGTGCAATCGCCCGCGGGCGAGCAGGCCTAAACGCGCGGTACGGGCCTTAAGTCCGCCCGCCGACCTGCAGGTATG
The DNA here is from genome assembly GCA_963597295.1 of Paratractidigestivibacter sp. Classification (GTDB taxonomy): domain Bacteria; phylum Actinomycetota; class Coriobacteriia; order Coriobacteriales; family Eggerthellaceae; genus Senegalimassilia. The sequence continues at coordinate 22,567 of CAVBPP010000058.1, forward strand.
CGTTCACGCACCACCTGCGTATAATGGCTTTCGCGAAAAAGCCTCTGCAAAAACAACTCGGCGGAAACAGCCCCGCAACCAGGCGAGGCATCCGCTTCGAAAACGGCAAGACATGACGAGCAAGAAAGAAGGAACCATGCGTCGCGTCATTCTGAATACAGGCGAGAAATTCTCCAACAAGCACCTCAAGCGCACGGGCGCGTTCAACGCCCGCGCCATGGAGGCCGCCACCAGCATCATCGAGCAGGTGCGCGAGCAGGGCGATGCGGCTCTGCGCGAGCTGACCGCGAAGTTCGACGGCGTGGAGATCGCCGACTTCCGCGTGCCGGCCGAGGCTATTGCCGCGGCGGCCGACAAGGTGGACGAGAAGACCGAGGCGGCGTTGGTGAAGGCCGCCAAGCAGATTCGCGAATTCCATGAG
>CAVBPP010000059.1:0-14549 GCA_963597295.1 Paratractidigestivibacter sp.
GGTCTCAACCTCGTCGGCGGGCGTGCCCTCGGCCGTGACGCGCTCGCTGGCGCCGGCGCCTTCCAGCAGTTTGCACAGGTCAGCTGCGGAATAGACGCTGTAGTTGTCCTCCTGCAGGCGGTTAACCTCGGCGTTCACCTCGGCGACGGGCTTCATGCCGTCCGACACGTAGGCCAGAATGCCCAGCAGCACCTTGCGGCGCGGGGCCATCGACTCGAAGAGCGCGTCGATGCGCTCGGCCGCGGTGCGCTCGTCGGTGTGCGCGACCTGGGCGTTTTCGGCTGCATCAGCGGCAACGGCCCCAGCAGCCGCAGCTCCGCCGGCCGCTGCGTCGACGGCGGCGGAAATCGGCGCGGTTTCGCCGCCTTCCAGCTCGTCGTCCTCGTCAGCGCCGTCGTCGGCTAACGGGTCGAACCCGTCAAGCTCGTCGTCGAGCGATAGATCGAATGTGGAATCAAAAGACATGTTCCGCCCCTCTCAGACAGTGCCTGCAAACAAAACGAGCGCCTGCCAAATGGCATGACGCATACGGTGCCGGCCCGCAAGACCGACTCCGGAAGCTTCACCCCTGAAGCTTCGGCTTTTGCAAACATCGTCTGCCGCGCCCCTCTCGAAGGCGCCGGCGGACTCCCCGCGACGATGATACGAGCGGCGCGGGGAGCGTGTCAAGGGGCGTTTTCGCGCGGTGGATTCGCCTTTCTTCAGAATAATCACCTGCGGTTTTGACGCGTTCGATGGTACGGTGCCGCATTTCCGGCTTCGCCAAAATTTCTTACCCGCGCCGTTTGACAAGCGGCGAAAGTTTGCGCGATACTTCCCGCGGGGTTTGGGGAAGAATGCAAGTGGATTCGGGCGCGGCCGCGAGCAAGCGCGGGGCGCCGATCATGCTCAAAGCGAAAGGATGATGAGCAATGGCCGCTTTTGTTCGACCCTCTTTAATTTTGCGTATGGACCTGGACGAACGATTGTTCAGCGACGATCGTACGGCGGAAATCAAGCGCACGTATTCCTACGTGGCGCCTTCCGTTGTGACGTCGCACGCGCCCGCGGACGAGTCGCGCGTTGAAAACGTCATGCGCTTCATGGTGAAGCTGCACCGCGCGTACTGGGACGTGTCCGATGCGGACGCGCGCGAGCAGTGGGATTCCGTGATGCCGAAGTGGCTGACCAACATGTTCAACAAGGTTTCGAACACCATTACCGCCGCGAATAGGATTTGCGCCGAAGAAGGCACGCAGGGCTTGGATTATGCCTGGTTGGAGCTGGAATTCGGCGAGAATGCGACCGTCGCGTTCAAGACGGCGAGCGATTCGTCGTTTTCCAACGATTGGGTTGCCACGGTCGAGCGCGTGCGCGAGCTGATGTGCGCGGGCGAGTTCGGCGAGAACGTGGCGTGCGTGCGCATCCCGTCGCGCGCGAGCTGGGAGGCTCAGTTGGCTGCGGCTGAGGAAGCCGCTGCGGCGGAGGAGGCCGCGCGAGCCGAGGCTGCTGTTGAGGCGGCTGCTGCGGAGGCGGCCGGCGAGGCTGGCGCTGACGGTGGGAAACAGCCTGCTAAGCAGTCGGTTTCTGCTGCTGATGGCGCTGCTGACGCAGGGGTTTCGCCTGCTGCGGAGCTCGCCGAGCCCGCTGCTGGCGCTGATGTTGAGGCCGACGCCGCCGAGCCCGCATTCGTCGCGCCCAAGCTGCCCGCCTTCGACGTGGATTACAGCACCTGGGGCATCGAATACGCCGACGGTACCGTGCGTGAGTTCGACGCTTCCTAAGCGAATCGCCTGTTCAAGGGGCGTTTGCGGGGCTGCGCGCATGCTTGCGAGCGGTCTCGCACGCACAGGCTTGCTTGGTCGCAAAAGAGCGAGCAGCCCGCACGCAAATCTGCGCACGGGTTCGCCCGGTCGCGAAAGAACATCAACTGCAAGCGTCCTTCGCATATACGCGCGAATCGCCTAAGGTTCGCCAAAGGTAACGTACAAGGTCGTGGGGGCGACCTCGGAGGGCAACCGCTATACTTAAGGGTTGCAAGGGGGGTAGACGAGAAAGGGGCAGCAATGCCGACTGTAAAGAATTTCTTCGGTCTGCTCGAGAAAATACAGAGTGCCGACATCACGGTTCACCAGAACCGCTGCGCCGTCGTGCGCAATCGCAACGCGAAGTGCATGAAGTGCGCCGAAGTGTGCACGTCAGGCTGCATTTCCTACGACGACAACGAGCTGATCATCACGCCGGATCTGTGTATCGGCTGCGGCACGTGCGCGACCGTGTGCCCGACCTGCGCGCTTGAGGCCCATCGCCCCAACGACGCCGAGCTGCTGCATCAGTGCCTGGGCGCCATGCGCGCCAACGACGGCGAAGTGGTCATCGCCTGCGAGGAGATAACCTCCGCCGCCGAGGGCCTGTTCGACCCCGAGAAGGTCGTTTCGGTGCGCTGCCTCGGCCGCGTTGAGGAAAGCCTGCTGGCAACGCTTGCCGTGGCGGGAGCCAAGCACGTGAGCCTGGTCGAGGGCAAGTGCAACGGCTGCGAGCATGTGACCGGCTTCCATATGGCCGAGCGCGTGCGCGACACGTCGAACACGCTGCTTGGCACGTGGAACAACGATATGAAGGTTGACCTGGTGCCGAAGTTCCCGGCTGCCGTCCGACAGCAGGGTAAGGCCGCCTTCGACGCCGACAAGCGCAAGTTCTTCACCGACGTGAAGTCCGAGACGAAGCTGGCCGCCAACGCCACGGCCGACTACGCCATTACCGAGAAGCTGGGCATCGAGGACGAGTCGCAGAAGCGCTTCCAGAAGGTCATGGACGACGGCACGCTGCCGCATTTCGTGCCTGACCGCCGCGAGCGCCTGTTGAATGCGCTGGCCGCGCTCGGCGAGCCGCAGGACGTGATGATCGAGACGCGCCTGTGGGGCCATGTGATCATCGACCCGGACAAGTGCTCGAGCTGCCAGATGTGCGCGACGTTCTGCCCGACCGGCGCCATTTCCAAGTTCACCGAGGAAGACGGCACGTTCGGCGTGGAGCATTTTCCCGGCGACTGCGTGAAATGCCGCTGCTGCACCGACATCTGCCCGCACGAGGCGCTGACGCTTTCCGACGAGGTTTTCGCGGTTGACCTGCTGTCCGGCGCGGTCGATCGCTACGAGATGAAGCCGCGCGCGCATCCGATCGACGACCCGCATCAAATCTGGTACACCATGCGTGACCTGCTCGGATCGGATCAGATTTACGAACGCTAAGTGATGTTGCTGGGCGCGCGGGGGGTTGCTGCCGCGCCGTCGCGCTATCGCCAGCAAGCTTAAAGCGCCGTCCCGGATTTCGGGGCGGCGCTTTTATGCGTGCTTACGCTTTCTCTTCTTGGATCAGGTCGATCATTTCTTGGCTGGAGTGCACGTTCAGCTTTTGGTAGATGTGCTGGCGGTGCGTGCTCACCGTGCTCTTCGACAGGCAGAGCTGTTCTTGGATGTAAGCGAGGTTGCGGCCTTTGGCGAACAGCGTCATGATCTCGGTCTCGCGCTCGGACAGGCCGCAGCGCTTGGCCACGCTTTGGCATTTGTCGGTGAAGCGGCGCCGCTTTTCCGTCGGCAGCAGATCGACGGCGAAGGCCAGGTCGCGCTCGGTGAATGCCATGGACGAGCAAGCCATGATCAATAACGTGCCGAAAACGGCGCAGGGGTATACCTCGGCCGGCCCGAAGTCGGTGCCGTGCACGATGAATCGCCCGATCAGCATGCCCACAAGCGGGCCAACGGCCCAGCCAGCGCGCGTTATGGCGAAGGTGCGCACGCAAGTTCCCAGGTAGCGGTGGCAAACGCCGCAGATAAGCACCCAGGCCAGAATGCCGAAGCATTGGAACGCCGCAGCGTTGATGGCGTAGGGGACGACGGCGCCGATTTGCGGATACAGAATGGGCACCGGCAGCAGCATGGCGCCGAGCGCCAAGAACAGCATCAGCACGCGGTAGCAGATTTCGGGCGCGCGCGGGGTTTTCATGCTGACCAGCGCTAACGTGAGCAGCGTGGCTCCAAGGCCGATGATCAGGGCCGCGCCCGTTTGGATAAGCGCGTAGTTGCCGTTGCCGGCGCCGGCGATTCCCATTTGGATGTACAGGGTGCGCGAAAGCTCGTTGGCGCATCCGACCAGGGCCGCGCACAAGGCCAGCGCCACTGTCAGATGCTTCAGCTGGCGGCGTTCGTCAGGGTTTGCGGGCATCGTTTGCGCCGGTAGGCTCTTTTCCGAAATTGCGGCTTTGCTTTTGTCAGTATGTGCTCCCAGGTCGCGCATGGCGGCGCTCAGAAGCGGCATGCTGGCGGCGAAGACGCACGATTCCAGCGTCCCGAAAAACGAGAACAGGCAGAACAGCGCCGACATGAGCAAATATCCGATGGCTGCGATGGCCGCGGCGGCCTTCGCTGTGTATTTGCTGATCAGGATGCCAAACTGCATGAGGAAGATGCCCGAAGCGGCGCCGGATATAACGCCTGCCGTGGCGGCGAGCGCGAATGCGGCTGGGGTGACGAAGGCCCCTGACAGGCTTGCCGTGGCGCCGGCACCGGCAGTGGCAGCCGTTGCGGCTGCGTCGCCTCCCACGCTTGCGCCGGTTGCGGAGACGGCCAACGGCAAAAGGGCAGTTGATACGGCCATCAGCACGGCGGCTCCCGCGCGCGTGGGCCCCTTCGCAATCCATTTCGCAGCCTTGTCGTGCGTGGCGGCTATGGCGATAAGCGTTGCCACAAGCGCGATGATCGAAATCAGATACACCAGGTCAAGCACGTTCTCGCCGGCGTCGCCGACGATGTTCAGGCTTTGGAACGTCATGGGTATCCAGGCGAGCATGCAGCCGAGCGCAAGCCCCGTGAGCACCTCCGTCAGCCCGAGCGATTCACGTGCCAGCGCGCGGCTGGCTTCGAGCTTGCGTGCGATCGAGCTTGCAGCCGAACGCTTCGATTCGTCCCCCATTAAAGCCTCTCTCCTCGTCGTTCCGCATTATAAAACGCGGCCTTGCCGCCTGCGCCCCGAACTTCGATGCCCGTTGTCTGAGTTTCAGAACAATTTGCATCGCCCCAGGTCGCGGGCATCGTGCTACCGACATGATTTTGAAATTCGCGCCTCAAACATGCTTCCGGCCGGATTCGCCGTCCCTGTTCGCACCCGTAATGTGTGGCTTGTAATGCGACGGCACCGCCAAGACGAGGGCAGCCGCCGCAAAAGGAGAGAGGGACGCGAGAAGCGTTCCATGCAGAAAGGAGGATGCATGGGCAAACTCACGATTACGCGCCGTACCTTCGCCAAGATGGCCGCCGCCACCGCCGCCGCTTGCGGCGTTGCGGGCACGACCGGCGCCGCTTTGGCTGCGACGAGCGGAAGCTCCACGTCGGCCGGCGAGGTCAAGCGCATTCGTTCCACGTGCCGCGGCTGCGGCAAGATGGAATGCGGCGTGTGGGTGTACGTGCAGGACGGCAAGGTCATCCGAAGCGAAGGTGACGAGAAGGCATTCCAGTCGATGGGCAACCATTGCTCGAAGGGCCAGGCGTCGCTGCAGGCCGCCTATCACCCCGATCGCCTGCGCTATCCCATGAAGCGCACGAACCCCAAGGATGCCGAGACCCCCGGTTGGGAGCGCATCAGCTGGGACGAGGCCATGCAGACCATCGGCGAGAAGTTCACCGAGCTGCAGGCGAAGTACGGCAACGAGACCTACTTCAGCATGGCTGGCACCAGCCGCATCTGGTCGATGGGCCCCTACAGCGCGCTGAAGCAGTGCTTCGTCAGCCCCAACGCCATCCAGGCAAACGAGATTTGCAAAGGCCCGCGTTTCTACGCCACTAAGCTGAATGACTATAACGCTTATAGTTGGATGGAAACCGTCGGCCGTCCGCGCGTTTACGTGCAGTGGGGCGGCGCATCGGAGCTTTCGAACTACGACGACAGCTGCCGCACCACCGTCGACGTGGCCACCCGCGCCGACTACCATATTCTGGTCGACCCGCGCCAGACGAACCTGGGCAAGGAAGCCGATATTTGGCTGCCGCTGCGCCCCGGCACCGACGCCGCGATGGGCCTCGGCTGGATCAACGTCATCATCAACAAGGGCCTCTACGACGACCTGTACGTGCGCAAATGGATGAACGCGCCGATGCTGGTTGTGGAAGACGCCGACTGGGAAGGTTCCGTCTCCGACTCGCAGTCCACGCATGGCTCGAAGAAGAACCGCCTGCTCAAGCAGTCCGACATCCAGGAAGGCGGCTCCAACACCGCGTTCATGGTGCTCAACGAGATCAACAACCAGCTGACCTACTACGAGGCCAACGGCAAGTCGGTCGCGCAGTCCGTCACCGCAACCTCCGCCGCAAGCCTTGACCTGTCCGGCGGCAACACCGGCCAGCTTCCCCATTGGGAAGGCGAGGACTGGAAGGCCGCGACCGCAGGCCGCGAGGCCAAGCAGCACGGCCTGGACCTCACCGGCCAGTCGCAGGGCTTCGTCATCGACGCCACGCCGTTCATCGACGGCCTGTACCCGGCGCTCTATACGCCGGCCGGCGGCCTTGAGGTCACGCTGAAGGACGGCAAGAAGGTCCACTGCCGCACCGTTTGGGAACATCTGGTCGACCGCGTGTCCGAGTACACGCCCGAGAAGGTTGCCGAGATCACCAACTGCAATGCCGAAGACATCGAACGCGCCGCGACCATTTACGCCACGCGCCTTGACCCCTCCACTGGCTATGGCAACGGCGGCATCCAGTACATGCTCCCGCTTGAGCACAGCTGCAATTCGCTGCAGACCAACCGCACGATGGACATCCTGTGCGGCATCACCGGCAACATGGACATCCCCGGCGGCATGCGCGGTTCGACCGCTGGCTGGCCGTTCTTCGACCTGGCCATGACGCTTCCCTCCGCTGCCTCGGTCAAGGGCAGCCCCGTGCAGTCGAAGATCCTTGGTTCGGACAAGTTCCCGATGCTGGCTGACGAGAAGTGCAACCCCAGCTGGGCGGACGCCACTTCGGTTTACCGTGCCATCGAGACGGGCTCTCCGTACAAGGTTTCCTGCGGCATCGGCCAGAGCGGCGACCACATGAACCAGTCCAACAGCGTGTACGCCTACGAGCAGCTGAAGAAGCTGGACTTCTGGGTTTCCATCGACATGTGGGAGACGCCGACCGTCGGCACCGCCGACATCGTGCTTCCCTGCGCGCACTGGATGGAACTCGACTGCATCCGCAAGTCGCAGGGCGCGCACGGCTCGTTCGGCGCCACGGTGAAGTGCATCGAGCCGCCCGCGGAGGCCGAGCCCGACCTGAAGATCGTGATGCGCCTGTTCAAGGCCATGGGCCAGCCCTACTGCGACGGCACCACCGACGACGAGAAGTGGCCCATCGACGACGCCGAGAACGTGTGCAACAACATCGCGCTCGCCGGCTTCAAGATCCCGAAGTGGGAAGACTACAAGGCCGCATTCCAGGAGCAGGGCGCTTGGGACTCCAAGATCGAGAAGCCCGAGGCCTGGGGCACGTACCGCCGCTACGAGACCGGCTGGGCGACCACGTCGGACAGCCCGGCGGCAGTGCAGAAGGTGATGGACCATCCGCAGGGTTGGGACACCTCCACCGGCAAGCAGGAGATTTGGTCGACGGTCATCGACAACTACTATCCCAACCAGGACCAGTGCATCCCGAACTTCAAGGAAGCGCCGCACGGCCCGGTCGCCGACCCGGATATTTTCAAGGACGACAACGCCTTCTTGGCCACGACCGGCCGCCGCATCCCGGTGTACTTCCACAACGAGCACCGTCAGCTGCCGTGGTGCCGCGAGCTGTGGCCCGTGCCGCGTATCGAGATGAACCCCGAGGACGCGGAGAAGATCGGCGTCACGCAGGGCGAATGGGTATGGATCGAGACGAACTTCAACGGCGAGCAGCATAAGATCCGCGAGGTCGTCGACCTGTACCACGGCATCTCGCCGGGAGTTGTGAACCTTGAGCACCAGTGGTGGTTCCCCGAGCTGAAGCAGGCCGACAAGGGCTTCGAGCTGTGCGGCGTGAACTGCCTGCTGGACAAGGACGCGCAAGACCCGTTCATCGGCACGTCGAACCTGCGCGCCTACGGCGTGAAGGTGTACAAGGCCACCGCCGAGAACTCGCCGTTCGGCAACCCGTGCCCGTGCGGTAATGACGGCACCGAGATCATCCATGACTCCAGCGACTCGCGCCTGAAGGCGTGGGCGCCCGACTACGAGGGGAGGAAGCAGGCATGAGCCATCCAGCAATCGTGACCGACCTGAACAAATGCGTCGGTTGCCTGGCGTGCTCCGTGGCATGCAAGGCGTTCAACGGCGTGCCGATCGGCAGCTTCTGGAACAAGACGCTGCGCATCGGCCCCTTCGCCGAGGCCGGCGGGTCGGGGCACTTCCCCGACGTGTACACGTACTTCCTGACCGTGCAGTGCCAGCACTGCGCCGACCCGGAATGCGTGAAGGTATGCCCGACCGAGGCCTCGCACGTGGCCTCCGACGGCACCGTGCAGATTGACAAGTCGAAGTGTATTGGCTGCCAGTTCTGCGCGATGAGCTGCCCCTACGGCGTACGCTACCTCAACGAGGAGGAGCGCGTGGTGGAGAAGTGCACGCTGTGCCAGCAGAAGACCGCGCAGGGCGAGCTGCCCCAGTGCGTGGCCCAGTGCGGCGGTTTCGCGCGCTTCTACGGCGACCTGGACGAGGGCATCGAGACGTTCCGCGGCCCGTACAACAAGACGCTTGGCGAGCTGACCGGCGAAGACGGCAACTACCCGATCAAGCCGTACACCTCCGATCAGGTGCATCACCTGCCCGACGTGGGCAACAACCCGTCGTTCAGGTACATCCTGCGCGGGCATGAGTGGAAGGGAGCCGAATAATGGAACTGCAATGGCCTTTGATCCTGTTCACGTCGCTGACGGCGTGGGCGTGCGGCACCTTCGGCGGCGCCGGCGTGCTGGCGCTTCGCGGCGCGGGCAGGAAGTCCCAGATGCCGCTTTGCGTGGCGTCGGTTGTGCTTCTGGCCGTCGGCGGCATCTGCGTGTTCTTCCACCTGCAGCATTGGGAGCGCATCTTCAACGGCTTCGGCCACATCACCTCCGGCATCACGCAGGAGCTCATCGCGATCGTGGTGTTCGTGGTGGTCGCGCTCGTGTACTTCCTGAAGCTTCGCAAGTCCGGCGATGGCGCGGTGCCCAAGGCGCTCGCCTGGTGCGCGATCGTTATCTCGGTCGTGCTGGCCGCCGTGTGCGCCCACTCGTACATGATGGCCGCTAAGCCCGCGTGGAACAACGTGCTGGAGGTGGCGTCGATCGTCGGCGCGGCGTGCCTGATGGGCCCCGCCACCTGCGCGGTCGTTATGGCCGTGCGCGGCGACGAGGTTGAGCCCGCCGGGCTGCCGGCGGTCGTCGGATCGGCCATCGGCGCCGTGTGCACGCTGGCCTACGCCGTCTACCTGCAGGTTTGTGGCGGCTCGGGCTCCGGCTTCATCAACGTTGGCAACTACTTCGACCCGACGCACCCGCTGAAGGCGATGGTGGACGTCGCCGCGACCGCGAGCGCCCAGGCGCCGCTCATCTGGGCGGGAGCCGTGGTCGTGGGCGCCATCGTGCCGCTCGCGTGCTGCTGCCTGGCGCGCAAGCGCGGCGACGCGGCGGCCTGGAAGGCCTTCGGCGCCGTGGCCGTGGTGGCCGCGCTCGCCGGATCCATCTTCTTGCGCATGGCCTTCTACAGCCTAGGCCTGTCCGTGTTCGCGCTGTACTAGCCGACAGCTCGATTCCCGCCGGCCGGGCAACCCCGAAAACCCTCCTCGGCCGGGGCTGGCGCACCCGCGCAGCCCCGGCACCTCGCCCGGCCGGCGGGCCCCTCCTTACGCGAAGCCCCCTGCGGCTTGCGCGGTTTCCTTCCCCAAACCCCCCTTGCAAACCGGAAACCGCTCAAGCCCCAGGGGGCTTTTGCGCCGTTCAACCGGGCCGAACGGCGGCCGCCGTTCGGCAAATCAGTGTCGCGCTTCGCGCTCTCTTGGACGGTGCGAGCTAACTCTTCGCGCCCACGAAAGCATTGCGGAGATGGCAATCTGCTCAGCTTAGTTTCGTGGGGTTGAGCGAAAGCTCAACCAGTATTAGTGAGCGCGGAGCGCGACGCCGATTTCGCTCGCGTGCGTCGATCGACGCAGTCTGGAGCGGCGCATTCTGAATTCCGGCGCTCGGCATTCCCCCGGCGATGTCCCTTCGCCCGGACCCATCGATCATGCATTCACTTAATTTCGGATAGAAATTTCCCGAATCCTGCACCGTTTTTCAAGTTGCGCGGTTGATTCGGGGTCATTTGGCCTTATTTTTCGGGTTTTGCGCCGGTGGGAGTCAGGCTTACGGTGCTTTATTTCGACAAAAGACCAGTTCGCGGTAACCTATCGCTAACAAATAGACTGAGGACTTACCGCGCAACTCGAAAAACGGTGCAAGAATTCGTGATTTTCTATCCAGAGAGTTCCCCTGGCATGCGCTTGACCCATTTTGATCCCGAACAGGGGGCGCGCCGGCAGCTTCCCATCATCGCTCGTGTGCCAGCCCGCCAATTGCCTGCCTCATAGCGCTTACGAAGGTCGCGCGTTGTTGCTGCGCCGTTTCCAGCACCTGCGCTTAGATGCTCTATCATGAACGGCGACCAATACCCCCGATCGAGCCTAGGAGGCGCACGTGAAGCTTCAGCAGCTTGTTTATGCCGTCAAGGTTGCCGAATGCGGCGGCATCACCGAAGCCGCGCGGCGCCTGTATGTGTCGCAGCCGACGGTGACGGCGGCAATTCGCGACCTTGAGGCTGAGATGAACGTGCATATCTTCGACCGTACCAACAAGGGTGTGGTGGTCAGCACCGAGGGCGAGACGTTTTTGGGCTATGCGCGTCAGGTGCTTGAGCAGGCCGAACTGCTTGAGGGGAAGTACAAAAGTGATGCCGAGCGCGTGCCGCATTTCAGCGTCAGCTGCCAGCATTATTCGTTTGCGGTGAACGCGTTCGTCGACGTCATCCGCGAGTTCGATGCCACGCGTTACGATTTCACGCTGCGCGAGGAACAGACGCACGAGATCATAGAGGACGTCGCGCACATGAAAAGCGAGTTGGGCGTGCTGTATCTGTCGGCGCGAAACCGCGAGGTCATCGGCAAGATGCTTGCCGCGAGCGACCTGGCCTTCGAGCCGCTGTTCCGCGCGGACCCGCATGTGTTCGTATGCTCGGATCACCCCGTTGCGGGGCGCGAATCGGTGACGTTGGACGACATGGCTGACTACCCGTTTTTGTCGTATGAGCAGGGAAGTTACAACTCGTTTTACTACTCCGAGGAGCTGACGTCCACGCTCGACCGCCGCAAGAACATCCGCGTGCGCGACCGCGCGACGCTGTTCAACCTGCTCATCGGCCTGAACGGCTACACGGTGTGCTCGGGCGTCATCAGCGCCGAGCTGAACGGCCCCTCCATCGTGTCGGTGCCGCTCAAGCTTGATGAGTACATGGAGTTAGGCCTGGTCACACGCAAAAACACGCAGCGAACCCCCTACGGCGAGGCCTACATCAAGGCCATCAAACGCCACATTCCGCAGGAGTAGCCGAAGCGGTTTGCGGGGGCGGACGTACGTTGACGTCTGCGTCTCCTGGTGCTGCATGGAATGCGGCGAAATCAGCATCGAAGAGGTGAACGTCGCGGCTTGCAAGCTCGCGAAGGCTGTTCTTAGAGAATTCGCGTAGGGGCGGGGAACTTCGCCATAGAAAAAAGCTATGGACACCACAAGGAAGCTTGTATTTTACGATTGATGGGCGCTCCTATAGGATGCTTGTAAAGCAAACGAACCACAAAGGAGAAGGAGATTTCCCATGAGCACCATCACCGCACCGCAGCGTTACGACGTCGTCGGCAGCTTTCTGCGCCCCGACTATCTGCGCCAGGCCCGCGCTGCTTTCGAGCGCGGCCAGCTTTCCGTCGAGGAGCTGAAGGCCGCCGAGGATAAGGCAATTCTCGACCTTATCGCTAAGGAAAAGGCCGCCGGCCTGCACGTCATCACCGACGGCGAATTCCGTCGTCTGACCTGGCATCTTGACTTCATGTGGAACGTCGGCGGCGTGGCCCGCATCAAATCCGAGGCCGGCAACGAAATCTTCGAGGGCGAGGCTGCGGCCATCGACGATGTTGCCATCGAAGGCAAGCTGCATGTCGAAAATCACCCGTTCATCGACCATTTCCGCTTCGTCAAAGCGCAGGAGGACGCCAACACGGTCGCGAAGCTGACCATTCCGGCCCCCGGCCAGTTCTACGCCCAGTTCACCGGCGCGGCCCAGCTGGAAAACACGCTTTCGCACTACGGCACCGTCGAGGCGTTCGCCGATGATGTTGTGGCCGCGTATTCCCAGTTCGTTGCTGATTTCTATGCAGTGGGCGGGCGCGTGCTGCAGTTTGACGACTGCACGTGGGGCGGCTTTGTGAACCCCGAGAAGGCACGTCAGCTGACGGGCCTTTCCACCGACGAGGAGCTTCGCGCGTATATGGACCTGCTCGTGTCCATCAACAACCGCGTGATCGCGTCCGCTCCGGCCGCCGACCTGGTCATCAACACGCACGTGTGCCGCGGCAACTACCATTCCACGTACTTCTCGTCCGGTGCGTACGACGCGGTGGCGAATCCGCTGTTCAGCACGCAGAATGTGAACGCCTTCTACCTGGAATTCGACGACGAGCGCTCCGGCGGGTTCGAACCGCTGGCCCAGGTGGCGCCGGGCAAGAAGGTGGTGCTGGGCTTGGTGACCACCAAGCGCCCCGAGCTGGAGGACAAGGCCGCCGTGATCGCGCGCATCCACGAGGCCGAGAAGTACGTGCCGCTTGAGGACCTGTACCTGTCGCCGCAGTGCGGTTTCGCCAGCTGCGAGGTGGGCAACAAGCTCACCGAGGAAGAGCAATGGGCGAAAGTGGCCCTTGTGCGCGAAATCGCCGAGGAAGTGTGGGGGAAGTAGGACGGCGTAGGCGAACGCTGTCATGAAAGGCCAGGTCGCAGAGTGTTTTGCGGCCTGGCCTTCGACGTTATTTCGCTGATTTTCCGTATGGGCTTTTCGTGCGTGACGACAAGACATTAGGAGTGTCCCTTTGTCTTGTCCGCCATGAAGGCTGTCGCCTGTTACAGCTGGTCGGTGTCTAGCCAGATGGTGAAGGGGCCGTCGTTTACTAGACTGACCTGCATCATTGCGCCGAATTCGCCGGTTTGCACGTGCTGCACGTCCTGGCGGGCGCGTTCGACGAAGGCTTCGTAGAGCTGCTTGGCCTTATCGGGCGCTCCGGCCTGCGTGAACGAGGGGCGGTTGCCTTTCTTGCAGTTCGCATACAGCGTGAACTGGGAAACCACCAACACTTCGCCGCCGATATCGGCGAGCGAGAGGTTGGTTTTGCCGGCCTCGTCCTCGAAGATGCGCATCTTGAAGATTTTGCTCCACAGGCGCTCGACCTGCACTTGGCCGTCGCCGTCGCCGACGCCCAGCAATATGAGGAAGCCACGCCCGCAGCTGCCGACCGTTTCGCCTTCGATGCTGACTTGCGCTTGCGTGACGCGTTGGATGAGTGCTCGCATGGTGGGTCCTTTCGCTTGGGGTGCGGGGCGGGGCGGGCAGGCCGCTGGTTGACGAGATGTTTACGTGTTAGTGCGTTTCGGCTGATCGTTGCCATTCGACCGCAATCTCTATTTTGCTGCAGGGCGCCGTTTGCCCGAACTGCGGAAGCTTTGATCGGCACGCAGAATTGTCTCGTCGTAGCCAGTATCTCATTGTGGATAGGATACTCGCATTCCTTTGAATTTCATCGCGTGCTTTTGACGCTGCGCCATCGTGGCAAATCTCCTCCGCACGGTATAATTACGGAAAGTTGGTTTGCATAGGGGGGCGAACGCGAACATGTATAAGCTGGCCATTTACGGCAAGGGCGGCATCGGGAAGTCGACCACCACCAGCAATTTGGCGGCGGCGTTGGCCGCGCGCGGGCATACGGTCATGCAGATCGGATGCGACCCGAAGGCCGATTCGACGCGCCTGCACCTTGCGGGTGAAGATTTGCCTACCGTGCTCGATTGCATGCGAGAAGGCGGAAAACCCACGCTTGACCAGGTGGTTCGCCGGGCGCCTGATGGCGTTTTGTGCGTTGAGGCGGGCGGACCCGTCCCAGGCGTCGGGTGCGCCGGCCGCGGCATCATCGCGGCGTTCGACCTGCTGGAAAAGCTGCACGCCTATGAAGAGCTGCAGCCCGACATCGTGCTGTACGACGTGCTGGGCGACGTGGTGTGCGGCGGGTTCGCCATGCCGCTGCGCGGGCAGTATGCCGACGAGGTGGCCATCGTCACATCCGGCGAGATGATGAGCCTGTACGCCGCCAGCAACATCATGCGTGCGCTGGAGAATTTCAAGAAGCGCGGGTACGCCCAATTGCTTGGCCTGGTGGCGAACTTGCGGAATGTGCCCGATGAGCAGGCGAAATTGCAAACTTTCTGCGAGGAAGAGGGCGCGCGCGTCATTGCGA
>CAVBPP010000060.1:0-19584 GCA_963597295.1 Paratractidigestivibacter sp.
GGAATAACGGCGGAGACGGATGGGTATGCGCTCGCGAGCTTGCCCGCGATGGCTGGCCGGTAACGCTGGTGACCCCGAAAGCGCACGAGCAGCTGAAGGCCGAGCCCGCGCGAAGCGAGGCGTTCGCCACCTGCGAGACGGCAGCGCAGGAGAATCTGCCATTGACGGTGATGGTTGCGCCCGACAGCACGCGGGTCGCAGAAGCGATGGACGGCGCCGGAGCAGTGGTTGACGCGATACTCGGAACCGGATTCAGCGGCGAAAACGTGCGCGAACCCTATGCGACCTGGATAAACCTTGCGAACAGGCGCAGGTTCAGCGGCACAGCGAGCCAGATTGCCAACCCCAAGAATGCGCGGAATCGCGGCCTGAAACCGCCTACTGCCCAGCATCAACCAGCCGGGCTACTCGTCTTGAAGGCTGGCCGTAAAGCGAAAGGGGCTCCGCTCGCCATCGCCGTCGACGTTCCGAGCGGGCTTTCCGCCCAAACGGGCACGGCGGCGCTCCCCCGCTTCTACGCCGACGAAACGGTGACGATGCTGGCATTCAAACCTGGTCTGCTGGCAAAAACCGCCGAGCCAATCACCGGATTCGTGGAATTAGCCGAACTGGTCCCCTCGGAAACGATTGCCGATTTCCACGCGAAGAAAGAACCGCAGAGTGGCCAATAATCCCCGATGAATCGGGCTCCATCGATTGAACGCACCAGGTTTTCGAGCTGCTCTTCGACGTTGCCCACCGCGTTCACATAGTCGACGTCCTCTGTTGAATCGCCTGCTAAAGCAGCATGTCAAATCCTACTCGTCCGCAGGGGCGTACATATCTTCCAGAAACTCGCCCACCGGCCCGAACAGCGTGTCGCCTTCCGCAAGCTTGAAATGTTTCAGCGGCAGCTGAAGCTTGCGCTTGTCGGCGAGGTAGCGGCCGCCCGAACGCCGCAGCGGGGTCATCTTGTCGCGCGGGATGTCTATGGGCTCCACGACCAGCTTTCCCGCGACCACCGATATCGTCTTGATGTGGCGCTCGGACGCGAACGCCTTCACGCGCGCCTTCGCGAACAGGTTCTCCGCAGCTTGCGGCATATCGGGGCGCTTGGCCTTGATGTCCTGATAGATGTCCTCAACGGCATCCGGGGTCGCGGCGCTCGCGATCTTGCGATACCACAGCACGCGCTCGTCGGCATCCGGCACGTAATCCTCCGGCAGGTAGGTATGCCCCGGCAGGTTGACCGTTATGTCCGAAAGCGCCGCCGGCAGCCCGTCGGCCTTCAGGTCGCCCTCGCGCGTCGCGTTCACCGCCGCGCCGAGCATCTGCGCGAACAGGTCGAAGCCCACGGCCGACATGTTGCCCGACTGCTCGGCGCCCATGATGGACCCGGCGCCGCGAATCTCCAGATCGCGCATGGCGATGCGCATGCCGCTACCTAAGTCGGTATGCTCGTCGAGCGCCGTCAGCCGCGCCTGCGCCTCCTCGGTCAAATTCACCGTCTCGGGGAACATGAAGAACGCATACGCCTGCGTTGAGCTACGTCCGACGCGCCCTTTGAGCTGGTACATCTGCGCCAGCCCCAGCCGCTGCGCATCTTCTATGATGAGCGTGTTGGTGTGCGGGTTGTCGATACCGCTCTCGATGATGGTCGTCGCCACCAGCACGTCAAGCTGACCGGCGGAGAATTCCTCCATCACGCGCTCCAGACTGTCGCGGTCCATCTGACCATGCGCCACGCCGACGCGTGCCTCGCCGGCCGCCTCCTGAACGCGACGCACCGCCTCGTCGATCGATCGCACCCGGTTCGACACGTAATACACCTGCCCATCGCGCGCCAGCTCGCGTCGGATGGCCGCGCTCACCAGGTCGGGGTCCCACTCGCCCACGTGCACTTCCACTGGCCGGCGGTCATCTGGCGGCGTCAGAATCAAGCTCATATCGCGCACGCCGGAAAGCGACATCTGCATCGTGCGCGGAATAGGCGTCGCCGAAAGCGTCAGCACGTCGATGGACTCGCGCAGGTTCTTCATCTGCTCCTTATGCCCCACGCCGAAGCGCTGCTCCTCGTCGATGATGACGAGCCCCAAATCATGCGGGTTTACGTCTCGGGAAAGCAAGCGATGCGTGCCCACCAGCACCTTCACGCTACCGTCGGTGAAACCGGCAAGCGCACAGGCCTGCTGCTCGGGCGTGCGGAATCGCGAAAGGACCTCCACCTTCATGCCGAACGGGTCGAAGCGTTCCTTGAAATTCGTGTAGTGCTGTTGCGCCAAGATGGTCGTCGGACACAGAACCATCACTTGTTTGCCGTCCTGCGTCGCCAAAAATGCCGCGCGCAGCGCCACCTCGGTCTTGCCGAAGCCCACGTCTCCGCATACCAGGCGATCCATCGGCTTAGGCGCGCGCATGTCAGCCTTCACATCGGCGATCGCAGAAAGCTGATCGGGCGTTTCCTGATACGGGAAGCTTTCTTCCATCTCGCGCTGGGCCGCCGTGTCGGGGCCGAAGGCGTAGCCCTGCGCGCTGGCTCGGCGAGCGTACACGTCAACCAAGTCGAAAGCGAGCTTCTTGGTAGCCGCCGTCGCGCGCTTCATCGCACGCGACCAATCGGCGGTGTTCAATCGCGTCAAGCGCGGGGAGGATCCTTCCGGGCCGACATAGCGCGTCACGCGATCGAGCTGCTCGACGGGAACGAACAGCTTATCGCCTTCCGAGTATTCCAAAAGCAGGTAATCGCGCGCCGTGCCGTCTATTTCACGGCGAACGATATCCTTGAAGTGCGCCACGCCATGCTGCGCATGCACCACGTAATCACCCGGCTTATAGGGAAAAGTGATTTCCGTGACGTCGATGCGGCGATGCTGATGGGCGGTATGCGATCCCTGCGTGTCCGACACGCTGATCATGGCAAGCTTCGCGGCGGGAATTATCATGCCCAAGGGAATATCCACGTCGACGACGTTCACCACCCCACGGCGAAGGCGACGCTTGCGGGCGCCTGCGGTCGGCGCCAAATCCGGGTTGCCCGCAGCCAGCGCCGCCTCGTCTTGGGCGGCTTCGTCGGCATCCAACCATTCCTGCACCGGAAGGTTGCGATCGACGAATTCCAACATCATGTCTTCGCGACTGCGTCTGTTCGGCGCACTGAACACCACGGTGAAGCCCTGCTCGATCAACGTTCGCAAGCGTCCGTACAGCTTTTCGGGGTGTCCCGCCACCTCGACGCGCTTGACGGGCAGCTCGGCATCGACGCTGCCGCCGACGCGCATGATCGACACGTACGTCGCACGCTGGCAATCCCCAAACGAGACTTGCGCCGGAGCCGCAAACAGCCCCTCGAGGGAAACGTTCGTCCCCTTCGCCTGCGATTCAAGCTCACAAGCCGCGTGCGCCATATCGTCGAAGAGGCTTCGCGGCTCCACGAGCACGCATACTGCATCTTTGGGAAGGCAGGAGCCAAGCGTTTCCGGGTTGTCGTACAGGTACGGAAGCAAGATATCGCTTCCCTCGAAGCGCACGCCGCCGTCTAGGTTCTCCAAATGCTCGGCCACTTGGCGAAGCGCTGGGTTCGAAGCCCCTTGGATCGCCAGCTTCTTACGCGCCCGAGCAATCCCCGATTTACTCGCCGTGAATTCCACGACCGGATAGATCTCAACTTTGTCGAGCGATGCGATGGTCTGGCCCGTTGAGGGGACGATGCGGCGAATCTCGTCAAGCTCGTCCCCGAAGAAATCTAGCCGCACAGGAAACGTGAGGTTGCCGGGGAACACATCGATGGTGCCGCCGCGCGTGCAGAAGGTGCCCGGGCCGTCAAGCTCGCCCGTGTTCACATATCCTCGCTCCTCAAGGGCCCGCGAAACATCGTCGAACTCTTCGATCTTCGTCGAAGCAAACCCCGGCATGTCGGCAAGCTCGGTTTCCGTCTTGAAAGCTAGCGGCGCGGCGGCATTGGCTCCCGCAGGCGCCATCATGCGAAGCATCGCTCGCGCAGACGCCACGACTATCACATCGCGGCCGCGTTGCAACGCCCACGCGGCCTCAAGGCGCTGGGCTATAAACGATAAGTTCGGCTTTTTCGCGCCGAACGGCATGTCTTCGCGTTCCGGGAATCGCAGCACGTTCGATTCGCCGACATAACTCGCGATACTGCGTGCGAAGCTCACCGCAGCATCTTCGCCGGCCACAATCACAAGCGTCGGCTGAGGCTTATGGGAAAACCTTGAGGCGATCAAAAACGGTCGTGCACTGTTTGCCACGCCGAGGGTCGCATCCTTGCCGGCGTCGAGCTTCGACCAGAAGCCTTCCAAGCATTCCGAGCGCTCGATGGCGAACGTCAGCGAATCTATAAGCATCAGCGGCACCTTCCAAAGATGTGAACGTACAACAGCAAAAGCCGCGAACCTTTTCAATCGGCCGCGGCAAATCTCTCATGCGGAATTTTATCACCCGAAGCTATGGAAGCCGACGCTATTCAACCCATCCGAAATGCTCCACAGCATGCAGAATGCCGTCCTCATCACAACGGTCGGTAATGTAGTCGGCCTTTGCCTTAAGCGCCTCGCGGGCGTTCCCCATCGCTATAGATGTCCATTCAGGAATGAACATATTCAGGTCGTTATAGCCATCTCCGAACACCACTACATCTTTATAGGGAGCCCCTATAAGATCACAAAGCTTCTTGATTCCGATCGATTTATCGGTCGGCTCGCAGAAAACGCAATGCTCGTCGTAGCGCACATGAGGCACCTCGCCGAATTCAACGTCATCATCATGACCTGGCTTTAAAGGCACAAACATCTTGTAAATGGTTGAAAGGGAATCTATGTCCAACGATGGCTGTACAACAGTTGGGGCATAGCCGTCAGCAGACATCTCTTCGAAGCGCGAGTCGCGACTGTAGCGCACCATCCTGTTTTCGGTCATCACAGCCCAAGGGATGCCTTGATCGTCCAATCTATGCAGCAGATCGCGACAAGGGGCAGCGGGCATCCCTTCCATCCAGATAAGCTCGCCATGAAGCGTCACGGAATTACCGCCGTCGGCGACGATTGAGCGGATGCCGCAGGATTCAACGTAATTGAGCGCATTGGCCTGAAGGCGGCCCGTGGCTAGACCAACGAAATGACCGGCGTAGCGCAAGCGCTGCAGAGCCTCCCGTGTAGATGCGGGAATGGTGCGCGTCAGCGGGATAGCCAACGTGCCATCGTAATCGAAAAAGAAATACCGTTTATGCATGTTTATAGTCCGTTTGTAGTCGGTATTAATCGGTGACCAGTATACACCCGAATTAATGAATTGCAAGAATCGTAATCTGACCAGGTATTATTTTGCTTCTTACACCAAACCGGTGACCGATTTCCACCAGGGAAGTTTAAGGCAGATAAGAATGCAGATAAGACTCCTGGTAAACCCCGAGAACAGCGGTTAGGGGCTGCGCAAAGACCTATCCCACCCGCTATAATCACATCGTACGAACGGAGGACACATGCCGCGAGAGCTAAAAGCCGATAAGCTAAACCGAGCGATTGAAATAGCAGACCGCATGAACGAGCGCTATCCCAAAGCTGAGTGCGCATTGCACTACTGGAACGATCCGTTCAAGCTCACCATAGCCGTGCTTCTATCGGCGCAAACAACCGACAAGGGCGTCAACAAGGTGACCCCAGCGCTCTGGGACCGCTACCCCACACCAGTTGACCTGGCAAACGCGAATATCGCCGACGTCGAAGAAATCATCCGAACCATTGGGTTTCATCATGCGAAAGCCGCAAACTGCATCAAGTGCGCCCAGATGGTCATAAGCGAATTCGGCGGCAAAATCCCTCAGGACATGACGCTCATCCAAAAGCTGCCGGGAGTTGGGCGCAAAACGGCGAACGTCGTCCTCAACGAGGCTTTCGGCATCGTCGAAGGAATAGCCGTCGATACGCATGTATTTCGCATTGCCCATAAACTTAAGCTTGTCGGACCCTCCTGCGACACCCCTCAGAAAACCGAAGATGCGCTGCTCAAGCTGTACCCGAAGGAATATTGGGGCCCAATCAACCATCAGTGGGTGCTCTTCGGACGGCAAACTTGCATCGCTAGAAGGCCGAAATGCGGCGAATGCTTCCTAAACGATCTATGCCCATCATGCGGCAAGTAGCAGCGAATAACCAAAAAATCTGATTCTACCTGGGGATTCGTCATCTTCATGAAGCGTTCACGACAAACGAGTATACTTGACTAAGACTAATAGCTATTCGAAGCTGCAGCCCAACACCGACACCCGCTGCCCGGCGCGCCTGCTAGCGTTTTGCCAGTTCAAGGAGGATGCATGGCTGCAATAGGCGACATCGTGGTTTTCAAGCACAACGTATGCAGGATCGAATCGAAGCGCGAAAAATACTTCGAGGGCAAGGATTATTGGGAGCTCAACGCGCTGTTTGAGCGATCGCTAAAACTATACGTGGCATGCGATCGCGCCGAGCTTCCCTACATGCGTCCCGTGATGAGCAAGCAGGAAGCACTCGATTTGATCGATTCGATCGCCGACTCGGAACCCGACACTATCGCCAAGGACGCGACGAAGGCATCGAGCGTCACCACACGCCAGGCGAAGGAAACCTACGAAGCATACTTGAAGTCGCTATCCCCTAAAGACCTCGTACCGATAATCAAAACCTGCCATGCACGGTCGGTTGCGCGTGAGGAAAGCGGCCACAATCCAACCGCCGTGGATAGGAAATACCTCGATCTGGCCGAAGGGCTGCTTTGCGATGAGCTTTCGATTTCTCTCGATATCCCGCGCGATGAAGTACACGATTTCATGTTGAAGCGCATCGCGGATGCAAAAGGAAACGCTTAGGAGCAACAAGCCATCCTCATGCGTTCTGAGGACTGGTTTTGCGGATTGGTGAGAATGCACAAGACAAGCGACCTATAGATTCGTTAGAAGGCGTTCTGAGACCTTGCTTTACATATAGCCTGCGAAATAAGATACGCGGTTTACTAGAAACGACCAAGCTTTCGGTCGAATCCACGAAATCCAGCAAGACGATAGCTGACCAGCCTATTAAACCCAAACGCAACCAAACAGACTACGCCTTTCGCGAAATCGGACTCCCCAGACGCGCAAGTTCACCAGCAAGAATATCCACTAGCAGCGGCAGAGCTTTATGCACCTCGGGCGTCAGGCCCTCCGTCGCTTCGGCTGGCGAGGCATTTTCGACCTGCATGCCAAGACAAAGGCCTTCCGCTTTATACCCAAGCAGCGCAGCTGCGTCGAACAGGTCTATCAGCTTCAGATCATGCAGGCTCGCGTTGATGCCGACGTGGCGGGCCATCGCATCCGGCGCGTAGCGCAAAATGGTGCCGGGTTCCTCACCGGAATCATCCACGGCGTCAACCGTGATGAGCAGATCGTATTCGCGAACACGTTCGATCATCGCAAGGGTAAGGCAGCCCAAATCCAAAAGCTCGATGTTACACGGGATATCCCAGTTTTCCGAAAGCTCGTCGAACACCGCCGGTCCAAGGCCGTCGTCAAGCATCAAACGGTTCCCCACGCACATAATCGCAATACGATCAGGCGCCAGCTTGGCGGGCACGGCATCGTTTGAAAGCACGTAATCATGCAGCGTCCTGGCATCAGGAGCGCAAGGCATCTCAGACATCCCCATCCTAGGCCCCCAAACCAGGTCGTACGGTCAGGTTGTACCACGTTGCGAAGCCAATCATAAGCAGACCAACAACAACGCTCACAACGGCCCACAAGCGTTCTCGGTGAATATAGGAGATCTTCGACACGCCACGGGAAATGGCGCGATGGGCCGCATAGGGCTGAGACAGGCGCGCGAACAGAAGCGTTAGGACCAGCAGCATCGCGCCGACCAACACCGCAAGGCCGATGGCAAGCGGCGTGCGCTCTGAATACGCAGCGTAGAACATGTTGTCGGCGAACAGCCAAAGCGGGTAGAACAGGATGGTCACCCAGATGCCATGAGCCGGCCCCCAAATGGGCGGCAGGAACAAAGCGCCAATGTTGATGGGCGGTATGCCCTCCATGAAACGCTCCTCGGCGGCAATTTGAGCATCGGTCAGCTCAGCCATGGGCTCTCCTTCGAAAAAAGACTTGAAACGAAAATACGGTTTCCCATTGAACCATAAAAAAGCCCGGCAACCGCAAAGGCTGCCGGGCTTCGCATGAACTTGCCAGCAAAACGCCGCAAGTTAGAATCTCAGCTGAAAACTGAGGCCTAGTGCTTCTCGCCGTGGCCCAGGTCGTCCTCGCCGACGATGACATGCTTGTCGGGGTCGTAGACCAGGCCGCCGTGTTCCTTATGGAAGAACATGAGCAGGGTCGGGGAAATGCCCTCGACGTTGGCCAGGTACACATGGATGAACATGAAGCAGATGAACACGAACATCATGAAGTAGTGCACGATGCGCATGGACATCAGGCCACCGACGAATGCGGTGCCAGCCGCGAAGAAGGGCAGGTCGGCCGTGGGAACCCACAGGGCGCAGCCGGTGTAGAACATCAGGATGATCAGAATCGGGATAAGCAGGTAGCTGATCTTCTGCGGAACGCCGAGCTTAGCCGACAGCGGGTGATCCTTCTTGATGAACAGGTAGTACTTGATCCACTGCGGACCCTGATGCAGGTTGTCCTTCTGCGGAAGCCACGTCTTGAAGTCGGTGACCTGCTTGCGCGTGCCGCCGGTAGGCGCGGACTTCACGAAGAAGGCCATGATCACGCGGACGATGCAGTTGATGAACAGCACGAAGCCGAAGAACACGTGCATGCCGCGGCCCATGGACTCAAAGCCCGGGAAGAACGGGTAATGGATGTAGAAACCGGTGAAGATCAGGATGATCATCGCAACGAGGTTGATCCAGTGCGTGATGACGAACGCCATCGGATGCGCCTCGCGGTAGTGTGCCAAATGCGCCATCTTACTTCACCCCCCAAGGGCTGGTCATGGTTTCGAAATGCTTGCCGGTGGCAGGCTCGGACACATGCACGGAGCATGCCGTGCACGGGTCGAACGAATGGACCGTGCGCAGGGCATTGATGGGCTTTTCGATCGTTTCGACCGGAACGCCGATGAGCGCCTGCTCGAGCGGACCGTGCTCGCCATTCTGGTTCTTCGGAGCCAGGTTCCACGTGGACGGGATGATGATCTGGTAACCATCGATCTTGCCGCCGGAAACCTTCTCGGAATGGTACAGGGCGCCACGCGGAGCCTCCCACATGCCCGTGCCCTCACCGGAGTCGGTGGTCGCGGCGCGGAAGTACTCGGAGTCGCCGGACCTGACGGCCTCGATCAGCTCGTCGACCCATTCCTTCATGCACTTGGCAATGTAGAGGGTCTCGATCTGACGGATAGCCGTGCGGCCGAGCGTGGACTGGGCGACGGCGATGTTGCCCTCCTGGCCGATGCCCTTCAGGAAGCTGTCAACGTTTTCCTTGATGAAGGGGACGTTGCGCTTGTAAGCGGCCAGCACGCGGGAAAGCGAGGTGGCCTCCATGGCCTTGCCGTTGTAGGTCGGGCACTTCACCCACGAGTAGCGGTCGTTCACGTTGTACTCGGTGAACTCCGGCTCGGTGGTGAAATTCGGCGCCTGATAGACATCGGAGCCTTTGTACCAAGAGTGACCGACGTATTCCGCGATTTTGCACTCGTCGGGCTCGGAGAGGTTCAGGTTCTCGTCGAGCACGCCGCAGGGCAGGTAGCGGTTGGCCATCTTGAAGTCGGAGCGCTCGAAGACGCCCCAGGCGATGTAGCGGCCGCAGCCCTTGCCGAACGTCAGAGCGTCGGCGTAGTACGGAGCGAGAGCCAGCGTGTCGGGGATCATCGTGGCCTCGACCCAGGTGTACAGCTCGTCGACGAGCAGCTTCAGATCGTCGAGCTTCTGGTCAGTCGGCACGAAGGCCGTGCCGCCCGGGCGGATGGTCATGATGTGAGGCATCTTGCCGCCGAGCAGGGCGGAAATCTGGGATGCCTTGGCCTGCATGCCAAGCGCCTCAAGGTAGTGCGCCGTGCAAATGAGGTCGAGCTCGGCGGGCAGCTTGTAAGCGGTGCCGTCGTCAGCATCGAACCAGTTGCCGCTGAAGATGGACAGCTGACCGTTGGCGGCAAACGTCGTCAGATGCTCCTGAAGCGCAGCAAAGTCGCTGTTCATGGAAGTGCCGGCCGCGGCGGCGAGGTCGCGGGCGTCGGCGGGGTTGGCCTTCAGCGCATTGATGGGGTTGACGTAGTCGAGCGCAGCCAGGTTGTAGAACCACAGGATATGGCTGTGCAGGAACTGAGCGCCCTCGATGATGTTGCGGATGATGCGGGCGTTGTTGGAGATGGTGATGCCGTAAGCCTTCTCAGCCGCGATGGTGGAAGCGTGCGCATGAGAAGTCGGGCAAACGCCGCAGATACGCTGCACGATCATCGCAGCGTCCTCGGGCGTGCGATTCTGAACCACAAGCTCGATGCCGCGGAAGCAGCCGCCGGACACCCAGGCGTCGGAAACCTTGCCGTTTTCCACTTCCATCTCAACGCGCAGATGGCCTTCGATACGGGTTACGGGATCGATAACGGAACGCGTCATGGCTTACCTCCCTTCCTGGGTCGTGACGGAATTTTCCTCATGGCCTGCGTCCTCGGCGTAGAGCGCCTTCCGCTCAGCTTCGGAGAGGTCGTACTTGCCGACGGACTTGTCGGCATGCTTAGCATCCCAAGCGCGCTTCTCCTCGAAGTCTGCGCCGCCGTCCATACGGCCGGTGAGCTTCATGCCGAAGCCATGGCACACAAGCGCTGCGGCCAGAAGGCCGGTGATGCCGACGGCGATGGTGGTCGGCTGGACATCCCAGTCGCCGATGTGCAACGAGCGATGGCGCTTGATGAACGGGGTGTTCACCTCGACCCAATTGTCGCCCGGGTCGTTGGGGTTGGCCTCGCAGCAACCGATGCACGGGGCGCCGGCCTGCACGCACCAGCTGCGACGGTCGTTCCACATGGTGATGCCGCAGTTGGACTTGGTCTGAGGACCACGACAACCCAGCGGGTACAGGCAGTAGCCCTTCTTCTCCTCTTCGGAGCCGAACTGGTAGACGAACTCGCCGTTCTCGAAATGACCGCGGCGCTCGCAGTTGTCGTGGATGGTCTGGCCGAAGATGCCTGCGGGCTTGTTCTCGCTGGTCAGGTCAAGCTCGGAAGGCTTGAGCTTCATGAGAACGATGTCCACGAGCACGGACGTCAGCCACTCGGGGTTGGCCGGGCAGCCGGGGATGTTCACGACCGGAACGCTGATGCCCGCCTTGGCCAGGTACTGCTGCACGCCGAGGGCGTCGGTGGAATTGGGCTTAGCGCCCATCCAGCCGCCGTTGACGGCGCAGGAGCCGAGCGCGACGACCGCGTTGGCGTTCTTGGCGGCCTCGATCAGGTGCTCGGTGCCGGGCTTGCCGGCCACGCGCAGGGCGTTGCCGCCCCACTTCTCCTGAACGGCGCCTTCGTAGATGAGGATGTAGTCACCAGCTTCGATGGTCTGCTCCTTGGCAAGCTCCATCGATTCGCCGGCGGCGGCCGAAAGCGTCTCGGAGTAGTTCAGCGAAATCATGTCGAGAACGACTTCCGCGGCGTTCGGGGTCTGGGCCTGGGCGAACGATTCGGTGCAGCCCGTGCAGGACGCGCCTTCGATCCAGATGGCCGGGTACAGGTTACCCTTCGTTGCGCCGATGACCGATTGTTCGAGGGCGTCAGCGACCTGCGGAGCCGTCAGCTGGGAAATGCCTGCTGCGGCTGCGATCGTGCCGCACAGGGCGACGAAATCGCGACGGGTTACCCCTCGGGCCGCAAGCGCGCTACCAAACGCGGACGTTGTGGCCTCTCCTTCCATACGCACACCTCCTTTTAGGTGTCTCTCGTCTGGTCCTGGATATGGAACAGGACCCGAATGTGGCAGGTGAAGGGAAGATACGCATTGAGCGCATCACAAAACGCACGGCATAAGACCGCAGTTAAATAAAAGGCTGCCCCTGAAACAACCTTTCACGCCGCGCTGCGTTGCGGCTTCTCGTCTTTGCCGTGAAGATTCGTGTGAATGCACATCAACGCCGATTGATGATGAGGTCGCAGACCCCCATCACCAGTCGTCTCCACTCCGATTAGCTATCTTACCACGGACGCAATTCCGAAAAACAGTTAAAATTGCCGTCGTCATAGAAATTAATATTCTTATCCAAGGAGCATTCGATGCCAGTCAAATCCAACACCTCGTTCGCCTATTTGGGGCCTGCCGGAACCTACCACGACGAAGCGGCGCGCGCGTTCGCCAAACGTTTGGGAATCGCAGAGCCTGAACTTGTGGAATGCCCCTCGCTTTCCGAGGTTTTCGACTCGGTTGACCGCGGGAAATGCGAATACGGCGTCGTGGCCACGGAAAACGCGCTCGAGGGGCCGGTGACGGCGACGCTCGACAACTTCGCGTTCCGATCGAGCGCAACCATTTTGGGCGAGCACGTGCTCGACATCCACCACTGCTTGATCATGCATCCGGACGCTACGCGTGAAGATATCAGGACCATTGCGAGCCATCCGCAGGGCTTGGCTCAGTGCCGCCGTTATCTGAACGACAACCTGCACGGCATCCCGACCATGACCGTGTCTTCAACTGCCGACAGCGCCAGACGCGCCGCCGCCGACAAATCGGTGGCCGGCATCGGAAACGCCTTCGCCGCCGAGCTTTACGGCGCGCGTGTTGAGGTTGAGGGCATCGAGGACCACTTCGGCAACCAAACCTCGTTCGCGCTGATCGGCCGGCAAGGTCACCCCGCGGTGTTCGCCGGGTCGAAGATGAAGACGTCGCTCGCGCTGTTCCTGCAGACCGACCGCCCCGGCGCGCTGCTGATGATCCTGTCAGAGTTCGCCTACGCGGGAATCAACCTAGTCAAGATTCAAAGCCGCCCGACGAAGCAGGCCTTGGGTGATTACATGTTCTTCGTGGACATCGAGGGTTCCACAAGCGACCTGGCCGTTCAGACGGCGCTCAACTGCCTGCGCCTGAAACTGCGCGAGGTAAAGGTGCTGGGAAGCTACCCGGTCGATTAGATGGGAAACGGAGCTGCGGGCTTGCCTTCAGCTCCATTAAATTTTTCGTCGCGCTTCATGCTCCCAATTGCTGTTCGGGCTTTCGCTCGAACCTACGAAATTAGCTAGTAGAGGCCATCGACGTCCCCATATTTCGTAGATGCGAGTGAGAGCTCGCATCCTAATTAGAGAGCGCCGAAGGCGCGACACCGCTCAAACACGCTGGCGCTAACAACCCGACACCGCAGCTAAAAAGCGATTACGCCCAGGTGCTCCAGCAGTATCTTCAAACCGATCAAGATAAGCACGGCGCCGCCGACGATGGTGGCTGGCTTCTCGAAGCGGGCGCCGAAGAAATGGCCCACGGCCACGCCGGCGAAGCTGATGACGAACGTGGTGCAGCCGATGATGGCGACCGACGGCACGATGTCGGTCTGCAGGAAAGCGAAGGTGATGCCGACGGCCAAAGCGTCGATGGACGTGGCGATGGCCAGCATCAGAAGTTCCTTCAAATCAAGTTTGGCGTCCATCTGGTCTGGGTTTTCGTCATCTTCCTCATGGAAGGCGTCCCAGAGCATCTTGCCGCCGACGAATGCCAAAAGGGCAAAGGCGACCCAATGGTCGATGGGCGTGATTAAATCGGCGAGCCAACTGCCCGCGGCCCAGCCGATGAGCGGCATAATCGCCTGAAACGCGCCGAAGAACAGGGCGATGACGGCCGCCTGCTTCATGTTCAGGCGGCTCATGCCCAAGCCCTTGCAAATGGCCACGGCGAACGCATCCATGGACAGGCCCACGCCGATAAGCAGCAATTCTACGAATCCCACGGTTTCCCTCTCGTCCGATTACGGTATGAAAGCATACCCGAGGGCCTCAAGGAATAAGGCGCCCTTCGACGATATGGAAAAAACCCTCATGTTCGAGTCCGCTTACTATTTCGTCGAAAAGTTCAGGCTCAACCGGTGCTCGACCTGCGGAAACCTCCTCTTCCGAAAGACGGGCCGCGGCTTCTTCCATCGTGATACCGCCCGCCGCTAAAACGATGCGAACGAGCTCGGCGCGCTTCTGGCGACGAGAGCCTTCGAAAGTTGACTGGCGCTTGTGGTGAGCGCTTCGGCGCGAGGGATTCGCCACCTGCGATTTCAGGTGCGCACCGTAATCGAGCAGCGCGTAATACCAGCTTCTCGGGCTTTCGGCCTGCAAGCACGTTTTGGCCACGAGCGGGGCCAGCTGCTTGTCGCTAACCCCCTCGGAGCAAGGAAACACATTGTGCAGGAACACCGTGCGCACGTTGGTCTCCAGGTAAACGCAAGGTTCGTCATATGCGAAGGCGATGACGCCCGCCGCAGTCGCGGGACCGATGCCGGGAAGTTTCACCAAGTCAGCCACCCCGCGCGGCAATTCGCCGCCGAAGCTTTCCGCGCAGGCTTCGGCGCAGCGCTTGAGAGCCAGCGCACGGCGGTTGTACCCCAGACCCTGCCATTCGGAAAGCACATCGGCGGGAGCCGCCGCCGAAAGCGCATCGATGGTCGGGAACTTCGCTAGGAAGCGTTCCCAACGACCGCGCACGCGCTTGACCTGCGTTTGCTGCAGCATCACCTCAGAAACCAGAATCGCGTACGGGTCGCGCGTGTTGCGCCAGGGCAGGTCGCGGTAGAGCTGCGCACCCTCGCGCGCGACCACGTCGCAGAATTCCCCCAACGAAAAAGGCGCGCCTTGCGGCCATGCCGCCTGCGCGCCCAGCTCGAACACATCGTATGCCGCCATGCTACTTCCCCGACATGCCCGCTTCGGACGAAATGGAAATGCCCTCGGAAGTGAGCCCAACCTGCATCGCATGGCCGACGGCGGTCGAGGGGCCCACCGACCCATCGCAGTCGTCGCCTGAATCCACGGGGCAGTTCATGCGAGCGCGCTCGGGCGCATGCGAAATGGCGTTCTTGATGGCCGGAAGACTCCCGCCGCGCTCCATCAGCTCATCCAAGGTAATGGAATCGAAATAGCTGTTCAGCAGGCTATCAGCGCCCATCCACAGCTTGTTGTACGAGCACCCGCCGCGTCGTTTGCAGCATTCGGCATCCACCGCGCAAAGGGAAACGGTCACCGGGCCCTGCACCGCTTCGAGCACTTCCAAAAGCGTGATCTTCGCCGGGTCGCAATCGAGCGCCAAACCGCCACGAGCACCGCGCACCGTCTTGATGAGGCCCCCTTTCACCAGGTCATGCTGAATGGAGCGCGCGAAGGCGTACGGGATATCCTCCTTCTCGGAGATATCCGCGACCGACACGTACGAGGTGCCGCTTCGATATGCCGCCTCCAGAATGCGCAACGCGTAGTCGCACCGGCGAGTGATGTCCATTACTCCTGCGCCCCCTTCAACAGGTCGTCAATATGGTCAAGCTCAGACTTAAAGTCGTCGATGACCGCCTGCTCGAGCGCCTTGTACTCGGGTGAGTCGAGCGGCTGATAGGCCGCCAGCTTATCGAACAGGTTATCGCTGGTTATGGGCACGTATGTGCGGCGCCTGAGGCTTTCCTTGTACGCCTCCTCGACGGCTTCGCGAGCGGCCATGTACATGTCGAAACGCGGAAGGCCGGCGGAATAGCGCACAAGTGCCTCGCGATCGATGCCGCGTGCGGAAGGGTGCTCGCGGGCTATCTGCAACCAGATGTCGGCGCGCTCGGAATCGGTCGGGTAGTCGATGTCCACAAGGGACGTCGGGCCGAACAGGTCCATGAAGAACGGGTCCACGTCGCAGCCGGAGGCACCGGTGGCGAACACGAACACGTCGGGGTTGTCGGCGGCGTTGCGGATAAGGTTCACGGCCTCGCGCGCGCCGCGGGAGAGGCTCGCCATGATAAGGCCGCCGAAATCATCAACGGAATTAGGCTGCATCTCGGGCGCACCCCACATATCCACATCCTCGATGACCAGAATCCCCGGTCCCTCGAAGGAATTGCGCGCGGAATTCAGCTTAGGCTGGTTGTCGGCCTGAGCCATAACGCACAGCACCGGCAGCCCCTGCATGTTCTCTTCCATGCGCATGCGGATGACCGGCAGACCCAGCTCGCCGATGGTCGCCATCATGAAGTGGTTCGCGTCCTCGCGTGCGGGGCTGGTGATGAGCAGCGTGTCGCAAGCGGGCATGCGATCAAGGCCGTGGCGGCTGTTCAGCTGCGCGACGAACGCGCGGAACTGCGGGTCATCGCCCATGCCGATGCCAATGGCGCGCATCGAGTCGATGGCGGCGTCGTAGCCGACCAGCTCAGAGTAGGTCAGATGATCCTCGTTGCCCATGGGAGAGGGGTTTTGCGGGTCGGGCGCGGCGGGCGCCTGCCCGGAATCCTGACGAGCGCCGGGAAGCATGCCGAACAGGGGCATGTCGGGAATGCCGGCGTCGTCGGGCGCGACCGGCTTGGCCGAGTCGTTGCCGCCGCCGGCTGCCACCCCGGCCAACTTACGGAAGTCCGCCTCGTCGATGCTCTTGAAACCGTCCTCGTCGTCGAAGGGCATGCCGAAGTTTTCGATGTCGTCCTCGGGGTCCGGGTCGATGCGACGCGGGATGCTCTTCGTGTTCGGGCCGGGCTCGGTCAGGTGTTCCACGCGCAGCAGGTGCGCATCGGGGCTTCCGGCGAGGTCTTGGGCGATCATGTCGGTCATGTCCTCGAGCTCCTCGCGCGACAGGCCGAATTCCTCAAGCTTGTCGAGGGCTAAGATCTGCAGCTGCTCGGCGCAGGCCGTGACCTCGGAATTGGTGAGGTAGGGCTCCATACGCTCGAACACGTATTCGGCCAGCGAGCGTTCCTTCATGGAACAAGCGATATGCCAAGCATGCTTGATGGCCAGTATGCTGTCCTCGGCCGGAGCGGCGCCGTCGTCGCGCACACCACGTTCGAACGCAGCGATGTACAGGTGCAATGCGATGCTCTGCTTGCCAGCGGCCGCCGCATCGGCCGCGCGCTGCAGGTATTCTCCGACGGATGCGATTTGATCGTCGTTCGGGCTGGGTACGCTGTTCGGTTCCTCGATGGTCACAGGGCCCAACCTCCTTCGTCTCGGTTGATTCTTAAAATAATTATCTTACCCGATAGTACTACCAACCGGGCCAATCAACGTCGAATAGCGATAAAGGGTTTACGCACTGTTGATGAACGCAAAGCGCATGCGCGGCATTGCGAGCGCGTATCGTCGCTTCAAACCAGCGCGAAACGGGCAGAAGCCCTACCATTCCAAAACGGTGTAGCCGCATTCCTTTGCGGTGCGCGAAAGCGGGCGATCTGGGCACACGGCGAAGCCTTGCTTCGCGGCGGCGAGCATCGAGCGGTCGGAATGGTGGTCGCCGTAGGCAGCCACAAGCTCCCAGCCGCCAACCCCCCACAGGCCGTTGCACAGACGGCGCAGCTCGATCATCTTCTGCTCGCCCTCGACGGGCTCCCCCTCCACCTCGCAGGTGTAGGTGCCGTCGCCGGCCTTCTTCATGCGCGTGGAAATCTGCAGGTCGATGGGGTGTTTGGTCATGGCCTGCAGGATGATCGGCTCGAAGGTGGCAGACACGAACGCGATCTTAGCACCCTCAGCGCGCCAGCCGTTCATGGCGTCCTCGGCCTGCTGACGGAAGCGCGCGTCGCAGCACTCATCGTAGAAGTCGCGCAGGAACTTGTCGACCTCCTCGACCTTCATGCCGGAAAAGGCACGAAAGACCAGACCGCGCACCCAAGCCTCGTTCTGCGGCAGGCGCAGCTTGTACGCAGCGGCCCACGCGACGATGCGTGCCACAACGGTCGGCGGCAGCATATGGCGCTTCACCAGGTATTTCACCAGAATTACCGGCGAATTACCGTCAAGCGCCGTTCCATCGAAATCGAAAGCGACCACCTTTACGGGCTGCGATGTCTGCGCGGTTGCGTCCGCCTGTATCTGCGTTGCGTTCATGTACGCCGTGTCCTCGTGAGCTTGGGAAGCGTTAGTCTTCCTCGGTTTGACCTTCTTCGAATTGACTATTGTACAGGTCCGCGTAGAAACCTCCAAGCGCGAGCAATTCGTCGTGGGTGCCCTGCTCCACGATATCGCCATGCCTGAGCACCAGGATAAGGTCGGCGTTCTTGATGGTGGAGAGCCTATGCGCGATGACGAACGAGGTGCGGCCTGCCATCAGATTGTCCATCGCCTTCTGAATGCGCTCCTCGGTGCGGGTGTCCACGCTGGAGGTGGCCTCGTCCAGAATAAGCATGCGGCGGTTGGCCAAGATGGCGCGCGCGATGGTCAGAAGCTGGCGCTGACCTTGGCTTATGTTGGTCGCGTCCTCGTTGATGACGGTGTCGTAACCCTGCGGCAGCGTGGTGATGAAGTGGTGCACGAACGCAGCGCGGGCAGCCGCCTCCACTTCCTCGTCGGTGGCGTCGAGCTTGCCATAGGCGATGTTTTCGCGCACCGTGCCGTTGAACAGCCAGGTGTCCTGCAGCACCATGCCGAACTGGCTGCGCACATCCTCTCGCGAGAAATCGCGCAAGTCGTGCCCGCCCAAGCGGATTGAGCCGCCGTCCACGTCGTAGAAGCGCATGAGCAGCTTCACCATGGTCGTTTTGCCGGCGCCGGTCGGGCCGACGAGCGCGACCGTCTGACCTTGAGAAACGCTGGCTGAGAAATCCTTGATGATGGGCTGCGCAGGGTCGTAGCCGAAGCTCACATGGTCAAATTCGACGTCGCAGCGCACCTGTTCGATATCGGCCTTGGACTGCTCGGGCTCAAGCTCGGGCTCCTCCAGGAAGGCGAAGATGCGCTCGGCCGCCGCGGCCATCTGCTGCAGCACGTTACCTACCTGCGACAGCTGCGTGATGGGCTGCGTGAAGTTCTTCACGTACTGGATGAACGCCTGGATGTCGCCGACGGTGATGGTTCCCGCAGCGGCGAGCAGGCTGCCGGATACGGCGACGGCGACGTAGCCAAGGTTGCCGACGAAGTTCATCACGGGCATCATCAGGCCGGATAGGAACTGCGCCTTCCAAGCGCTGTTGTACAGCTTGCCGTTCACGGCGGCGAATTCGCTTTCGGTTGCGTCCTCGCGACCGAAGGCCTTCACGACCACATGGCCCGAGAACGTTTCTTCCACCTGGGCGTTTATCTCGCCGAGCGTGGCCTGCTGGGCGCGGAAATGCTTCTGCGACAGCTTCACCACGACCATGATGAGCGCAAGCGACACCGGAAGGATGAGCACGGTGATGCCGGTCATGAGGGGGCTGATGGTAAGCATCATGATGACGACGCCGACGAGCGTGGTCGCCGAGGTGATCAGCTGCGTGACGCCTTGGTTGAGCGACTGGCCGAGCGTATCGACGTCGTTGGTGATGCGCGAGAGCGTGTCGCCGGTCGACGTGCGCTCGAAATAGCCCACGGGCATGCGGTTGATCTTCTCATCGATGGCGCGGCGCAGGCCGTAGCAGGTGCGCTGGGAAACGCTGGTCATCATCCAGCCCTGCGCGAAGTTGCAGGCAGCGCTGACGGCGTACAGGATGAACGTCGCCACCAGGATGCGCGC
>CAVBPP010000061.1:0-7966 GCA_963597295.1 Paratractidigestivibacter sp.
ACGTAATGAAAGGAGCCATCATGGCTGATGATTGCCTGTTTTGCAAGCTGATTTCCGGCGAGATCCCCACCAACAAGGTGTACGAGGACGACATCTGCTTCGCCTTCGACGACATCGAGCCCGAGGCCCCCGTGCACACGCTGCTGGTGCCGAAGAAGCACTACGACGACATGGACTCCGGCGTGCCCGAGGAGGTTTTCGGTCACATGATGTCCGTGGTGCCGAAGGTGGCCGAGCTGAAGGGCGTGCGTGAGAGCGGCTTCCGCACCGTGGTCAACACCGGCCCCGATTCGGCGACCACCGTCAAGCACTTCCACATTCACATCCTGGGCGGCGTGAAGATGGGCCGCTTCACCTTCGAGAACTCCCAGCGCGCCCAGCAGTAGGGCAGCGGGCTGACGGCTTTTGCGCTTGTGGGGCGGGGGACAGCCCCCTGTCCCATTCGGCGATGAGATTCGTGCTGTCGAGCGAAAGCTTCCAGACAAGAATTTGCAAGGCTGAGCGAAAGCCTGCAAAATGAAATTTCGCAGGACTGAGTGAAAGTCCGCGATTGAAACTTCATGGGTGTGAGCGAAAGCTCTCATATTGAATTCCGTAGGGCCGAGCGAAAGCCCTCATATTGAAACTTCGTAGGGCCGAGCGAAAGCTCGGTCCATTTTTAGAGAGCGCCGCCAGGCGCGACGCAAATTAATGAAACCGGGACAGGGGTGACAGCCCCCGTCCCATGAGAGAGCGCCGCCAGGCGCGACACGCATTGACGAAAGGCTGCATGTGCGCAAAGTTGAGGGTACGGAAAAGGTTTGGCAGATTGAGGGCTGGGAGCGTCTGACGGGCGCCGCCTTCGCCCCGTTGCCGGATGCTGTGCCCGTTTTGCCTGATGGGACTGAATGTCCTTACGTGTTCGGCGTGGTGTCCGGGCGCGCCCTTTCGCCTCGGCCGGCGGGCGGCGGCATGTATGTGGTCAAGCTTGCCGACGCGGAAAAACCTGATGCGGGTTTCTCTTTCGAGGCGTACATCGACCTGTTCGGGCGCGTGTTTTCCTGCGACGGCCCGCTTGAGGCGCCACCGGCGCGCAGGCCCGACGTCGAGATTGCGCACTTCCCGGAACAGGGCGGCGGCGAATCGAACGGCGGATACGTCTACGTGCGCGACAAGGTTGACGGCCCGGCGCGCGCCGTGGCGGAATACCAGATGGAAAATCGCCTGTATTCCCTGGTGGGTGGCTGGTATGACTTCGGCGAGCATGCGCAAGGGTTGCCGTATTCGCAGGTGCTCGCTCGCGCTTACCTGGCGTTTTCGCTCAGGCCTTCGCTGGGCGCGCCTTTGGTGCCGGCCGTTGGCGTGGACAAGCTGCTTGACGGCGTTTCGTCCGATAAGCCGCTTGCTGGGCTGTATGACCTGGTGGACAGCGTGCGTGCTGCCGAGCTTGACCCGCAGCTGTATGCGCCGGCCTTGGTTGACGTGCTGGTGGACAACCTTGAGCGGGCGGGTCTTCTGAGCGTGCGTGCGCGCCGCGTGCCCGATGGCGCCGTGCGCATGGTGAAGTCGACCGCGTATGCGCATACCCGCTACCTTTCGCGTGCCGACGAGACGTCGTTTTTGCTCACATCCGAGCTGTGGGGCATCGAGGCCGCCATGAATCGCTTTACGTTCGTCTCCGACGCGCTGGGCGACGACGCCGCGAGCGCGTCGGAGGAGCTGTGTCGCGAAGCCGATTCGCTGCTTTTCGAGCTTACGGCTACGCAGAAGGCCACGGGCGAGGCGCCTTCGGAAGTGGCTGCGGGAGGCCGCGGCGGCGACTGGGACATGCGCTGCCGTATCGCATGCATGGTTGAGCAGCTGCGCCTGCCGATGCGCGTGGGAATTGAATTCCGCTATGACGTTGCCGCTGGTCAAGCGGTGTTTTCGCTGACGGCCCCGGGGCCGAACTTGCTGCCTGCGGGTTCGCAATCGCCCCAGGATGCCGCCCGCACGTATGCCATGAGCGTGGCGCTGCTGCTGGCTTCCAACACGTTTTCGCTGCACGACACCGTGAACGGCGTCCGCGTCATCGCATCCCCGCTTGTCGAGGACGCGCAGTCCATTGCCGTTCCCGTTCTGGGCGACCTGCAATGCGACCTTCCGAGCGAAAGCGGGGAAGGGACCGCGCCCAAGGTTGACGAGCTGTCCGATTCGGACGCTGCTGCCGGTGCCACAGCTTCGCCGGACGCCGTTGCAGCGCCTGACGAGCCCGCCGCGGCCATCGACCAGCCTGCCAACTCGCACGCCAGTTCCGCCCCCAGCCAGCCAATTTCCTACTTCGACGTTGAATTCTCGCGCGACCTATGGGAAAGCCTCGCGCACTTTGCCGCTTACCGTTCAGGCGATCCGAAGCCCGCTTTCGACGCGGCCGGCGCGCAGTTCGACATTCCCAAGGTAGAGCTTCCCACCGACGCGACGATGCGCCCGGTGTTCGAAGCATGGCGAAGCCCGACCGCGGCCACGTTGCCGCCCGATGCGCAGCTGGCGTTGGGTGCGTATGACGTGCGCGACCTGGACATCGAATACGACACCGTGTACCGCAGCATGGCCGAGAACGTGGCCGATGAGCTTGCGGGCGTCGAAAGCGCAACCGAGGCTATTCGCGTCGTGCGAACCTTCTCTGACCAGGCTGTTTCCGACCATGACGAGCGCGGCGCCACCGCATGCGCCCGCCTGATGAAGGCCCTTGCGGAAGGCACGCTTGAGGCGTCGGATCAAAATGCCGTGGTGAGCCGCTTTTTGGGCGACGACCGTTGCCTGGTCGCGCTCGGCCGCGCACGTTCGCTGGCGCAGAGCAGCCCCGACCAGGCGGTGCAGGTGCTGGCCGACGCTATTTCCGAAACGCGCCTGATAGACGGCGTGGTCGACGGCGGCGAGGTGGCGTACCGCTACTTCGACAGCTACGCGAACCGCATCGTGTACAACCTGGCGCGCGCCGGTAGCCTTGACGTGTGCGAAGCCGCTGCGGCTGACGCTGGCAAGCGCGTGCTGCCCGCGCCCGATTCGTTCCTCATGTGCCACTTGGAGATAGTGCCGCTGCTTGAACGGTCGTTCAAACGCTCCGACGACGCGCTGCGATATGGGCGCGACATGGTGGCGTTGGCTCCGACCTGCGCCATGTCGTACCGCACGCTCGGGCGCGCATACATGCTGATGGGGGACATGGATCACGCGCGTCAGGCCATCGTCGCCGGCCTTGCGGTCGCGCTCACGCCCGCCGACGTGTCGCTTCTGTATTACCAGCTGGGCTACGTGATGTGGAAGTCTGGCAGGTTCGATGCCGCCGTCGCGTGCTACTTGAAGTCGGTGGCCGTGTCGCCGGCCGTGGCTGTGCAGGCGACTGCCGAGCTGCAGCAGATGGCCACGGAGACGCGCATCGTCGTTCCCGCGCGCGCGAACTTGGACGACCAGCTGCGCGCCGCCGACATTCCCGTGGCGCCGAACGACCAGATCATCGACGTGCTGGACGTTGCCGCGCAGGCCGCCGCCGACGCCGGGCTTGCCCATGTGGCCAGAAGCGCCCTTGCCGTGCGCGTGCGCTATCGCCCCGATGACGCCCTGATGGACGTGCTGCGCAGCTTCGGCGAATAGGCGCTTCTAGGTGCTCCGAGTGCCAACGCGCTTGTTCGCAGATGGCAGTTGGTTTTCTGCCAACTAACTTGCCGCGTAAGCTTTCGAGGTTGCCAATCGTATTTTGCCCGCCGCCTTTCGTTCCCGGCTTGCCGCCGCCAGCTCGTGGCTGCTGCCAGCCTGCGCCCGTCGCTCGTTCCATTCCCCGTGCTGATGCTGTGGCGCGCCCTGGGCCGGCCGCGCTCCGCGTGCGCCCGTGCGCTACAATAGGGCGGTTAAAAGACGAAAATCCGCAGAGAAGCAAAGGATGCACCATGGCCATCAATTCCCCGGAAGGAACTCGCGACCTGCTGCCCGCCGAGGCGAAGTTCTGGGCGCACTTCCGCGACACCGCGTTCGACATTTTCTCGCGCTACGGCTACGAGCCCATCGAGACGCCGCTGTTCGAGCAGACCGACCTGTTCGTGCGCGGCATCGGCCAGGCCACCGACGTGGTTTCCAAGGAAATGTTCACTGCCATCTCTGGCCAGAATTTCGAACGCGTCAAGCAGGGCGGCACCATCAAGGCGAAAAGCCGTCTGAGCCTACGTCCGGAAGGCACGGCCGGCGTGGTGCGCGCCGTGGTGCAGCACGACCTGGTTCCGCAGGGCGCGGCGCCGGCGAAGCTGATGTACGCGGGCCCGATGTTTCGCGCCGAGCGCCCGCAGAAGGGCCGCCAGCGCATGTTCAGCCAGGTGGGCATCGAATGCCTGGGCGCGGAAGACCCCAGCGTGGACGCCGAGGGCATCATCATGCTCATGCGCTTCTACGCCGCCGTGGGCGTGCCGGTTGAATCGACCGTGCTGCTGCTGAACTCCATGGGCTGCGAGCATTGCCGCCCGAAATACCGCGACGCCGTGAAGGAATTCCTGACGGCGCACGCCGACGACATGTGCGACGAGTGCATGCGCCGCGCCGAGATCAACCCGCTGCGCGCCTTCGACTGCAAGAACCCCGGCTGCGCCGAGGTCATGGTTGACGCGCCGAAGATTACGGATTATCTGTGCGACGATTGCCGTAGTCATTATGCCGCCGTGAAAGCCTACCTTGATGCGGCGAATATCAACTACACCGAGGACCACAAACTGGTCCGTGGCCTGGACTATTACACGCGCACCGTCTTCGAGGTGCAGACCGATCTTGGCACCGGCAGCCAAAACGCCATCGGCGGCGGCGGGCGCTACGACAAGCTGGTCGAGGAAGTGGGCGGCCGCCCGACGCCGGGCTTCGGCTTTGCGCTGGGCTACGAGCGCTGCGCCCTGGCCATTCAGGCGGCGGGCGTGGAATTCGCCTCCGCGAAGCGCTGCGATGTGTTCTTCGCCTGCGTGGACGATTCGGTGCGCGCCGAGGCGTTCTCGCTGGTGCAGGCCTGCCGCGACGCGGGCATCCCGGCCGAGATGGATCATCAGCACCGCAGCCTGAAAAGCCAGTTCAAGCTGGCCGATAAGGTGGGCGCCGTCATGGTGGCCATCCTTGGCCCCGACGAGCTTGCCGAGGGCAAGGTGAAGGTGCGCAACATGGCCTCCCATCAGGAACGATTGGTAGACGTGGCAAATGCGAAGGCGGTGCTGGCGAAGTTCGGCGGCCAACCCTTCGGCAGCCAAGTAGCCACCGCGGCCGAGGTGTTCGGGGAATAGCCAAGGAAGCGTCGCGCTTCGCGCTCTCCCATGCGGCGTGAACTTTCGCTTGCATCCATGAGCATGGTGAAAGCAGGCCATCTTGGGGTTTTAACCTGACTGCTAATAATTTCGTAGGGCCGAGCGAAAGCTCGGTCCATTCGTGGGGAGCCCGAAGGGCGAAACCATATTTTGTCGTTTTGACAGGGGCTGGCTAGCCGTATGGCGGTCAGCCCTTTTTCTGCGCTACAATGGCCAAGTTTGAGTTATGTTCCGGCAGGCAGCGCGCTACGCGCCCGCCCGAGCCGGACGACTATACGGCACTGCAAGGAGCAAAGAAACAATGACGGATTACGTAAACGAGTTCTGCATGCACACCGCCACCTGCGGCGAGCTGCGCAAGTCCGACGTCGGCCGCGAGGTCACGCTGTGCGGCTGGGCCTGGCACAACCGCGACCACGGCGGACTGATCTTCTGCGACCTGCGCGACCGCGCGGGCTACACGCAGGTCGTCGTCGACCCTGATTGCGTGAGCGAGGAAGACTTCCACGCCGCCGAGCACTTGGGCCGCGAGTACGCGCTGCAGATCACCGGCAAGGTGCGCGATCGCGGCGCCGACGCCGTGAACCCCAACATGGCCACCGGCGAGATCGAGGTCCTGGCCAGCAAGGTCAACGTGCTCAACGAATCCGTCACCCCGCCGTTCTCCATCGAAGACGGCATCGAAACCGACGAGACCACGCGCATGAAGTGGCGCTACATGGATCTTCGCCGTCCGGAAATGTACGCGAACCTGAAGTTGCGCCATACGGTCGCCCAGGCCATTCGCTCTGCGCTGAACGAGCGCGGCTTCCTTGAGGTGGAAACGCCCATTCTGGCCAACTCCACGCCCGAGGGCGCGCGCGACTACCTGGTGCCCTCCCGTCCGAACCCCGGCAAGTTCTACGCTCTGCCGCAGTCGCCCCAGCAGTTCAAGCAGATGCTGATGGTCGGCGGCATCGAGCGCTACTACCAGATTGCCCGCTGCTTCCGCGACGAGGACCTGCGCGCCGATCGCCAGCCCGAATTCACGCAGGTGGACATCGAGATGTCCTTCGTGCAGGAAAACGACGTCATGGACCTGATGGAAGGCGTGTTTCAGGAAGTGCTGGCCGCCGCCGGCGTCGAGCATGAATTCCCGCTGCAGCGCATGCCGTGGAAGGAAGCCATGGATCGCTTCGGCTGCGACCGCCCCGACGTGCGCTTCGGCATGGAGCTCGTCGACATCACCGACATCGTGGCCGATTGCGGTTTCGGCGTGTTCTCCAAGGCCGTGCAGGCCGGCGGCGTGGTGAAGTGCATCAACGCCAAGGGCGCTGGCAACTGGAGCCGCGGCGACATCGAGAAGCTGGCCGAGGTTGCGGCCGCCAACGGCGCGAAGGGCATGGCCTGGATCGCCTACACCGACGCCGATGCCGACCTGGCCGGCAAGAGCCCCATCATCAAGTTCTTGGGCGACGAGGTGCACGGCGCCATTAAGCAGGCTGCGGGCGTCGAGCCCGGCGACTTGCTGCTGTTCGCCGCCGACAAGTACGCCGTCGCATCCGCCGTGCTCTCCGCGCTGCGCCTGCACATGGCCGACAAGCTGGAAATCGCCCGCGACGGCCATGCGCTTCTGTGGGTCGTGGACTTCCCGATGTTCAAGTACGACGAGGACGAGAAGAAGTACGCCGCCGAGCACCATCCCTTCACGATGATCCCGGAATCCGATTGGGACAAGATCGAGTCCGACCCGCTGTCCTGCGGCAGCTACAGCTACGACATCGTCATGGACGGCTTCGAGATGGGCGGCGGCTCCATCCGTATCCACAACGCTGAGCTGCAGAAACGCGTGCTGCGTCAGCTGGGCGTGAACGAAGAGGACATGGAAGCGAAGTTCGGCCATCTGATCCACGCGCTTGAGCTGGGCGCCCCGCCGCACGGCGGCATCGCGCTGGGCCTCGACCGCCTGGTCATGCTGCTGGCCGGCAAGCAGTCCATCCGCGACGTCATCGCCTTCCCGAAGACGTCGAGCGCCGCGGACCCGATGACCGGCGCCCCGAACGCCGTCACCGGCCGCCAGCTGAAGGAAGTCAGCTTGCGCTTGCTGTAGCCGTTTCAGCCTGGATTAGTTTGCATCGCGCAGCGCGAGGATTCTACCCTTGCGTTGCGCGTTTTCGTTTAGAAAGGACCCGCCATGAAAGCTCAACGTCCGTACCCGCGTGCAACCATCACGCAGAAGGGCGAGCGCGCCATAACCGCCGGTCATCCGTGGGTTTACGAAGCTGAGGTCACGTCGCTTGAGCCGGCGCCGGGTTCGGACGCCGTGCCCAACGGCGCGCTGGTCGACGTGATCAGCCGCAAAGGGTCTTACTTGGGGACGGGCTTGCTCTCGCAGTGCAGCAAGATTCGTATCCGCTTGATCACGCGTAACGCGAACGATACATTTGATCAGGCGTTTTGGAAGCGCAAGGTTGCTTGGGCGTGGGAATACCGCAAGACGGTCATGGGTGCCGACGCAAGCTGCTGCCGCGTGTTCTTTTCTGAAGCCGACGGTTTCCCTGGTATGGTCGTCGATCGTTTCAACGATGTGCTGGTGGCCGAAACGCTCTCGGTGGGTATGGAGCAGCTGAAGCCGGTCATCTTCGGTGCGCTGCTTGAGGTGCTGGCCGAAGACGGCGTGTCCATCCGCGGGCTGTACG
>CAVBPP010000062.1:0-9121 GCA_963597295.1 Paratractidigestivibacter sp.
CGACCACACCAGGCAGGCGCGTCCTTCCCATCCGCGCCTGCCATTTTTTTGCCTTTTTCAGATGGTCGCGGCTGCATGGCCGTCAGCGCATCTGATCCCCGCTTTCGCTAAGTTCGCCGGGTTTGCGGCGACTTTCCCTTTCAGCCAATCTAACGCCATCGGCTTCGCTTGCAGTACCATTGCGTTAGGCAACCTACGAGAAAGCGAGGGCGGCATGCGTGCGACGCCGCAGTTGAAGTCCGTCGAACAGGTTTCGGACGGCTGGATCAAGAAATACATCATGACGTATACGCTGCCTAACGGCAGCGAGTTCCAATACGAGAGCGCATCGCGCAAGGGGATTGACGCTTACGAGGCTGAGCTGGCGCGATATCGTCGCAAGAGCGATGCCGTGGTTGCGGCGATTGACGACGGTGCGGACGATTTCGGGGCCGCGGCGGCTGCGGCCGACGAAGCGGCGAACCCAGAGCCGCGCACAGCCGATGCCGTTTCGATCGTGCCGATTTCGCGCGAGGGCGAACTGGTGCTGATCAGGGAATTCCGTTATCCGCTGAACAGCTGGGTCATCGGGCTGCCGGCGGGGCTGGTCGAGCCGGGCGAGCCGCTTGATGCCGCGGTCGATCGCGAACTTCGCGAGGAAACGGGCTATGCGCTGCGCCGTGACCTAGCGCCCGAGGCGGCATTGAAGCTGCTGCCGCAGGCGGGGCATTCGTCCACCGGTATGTCGGACGAGTCGGTGCAGACGGTGTTTGCTCAGGTGGAGAAGGTGGGCGACGCCACGCCCGAGCCCAATGAGTTCATCGAGGTGTTCACGCTTGCGATTGCGGATGTGCCGCGATTCTTGCAGCAGAACAAGCTGCCGCTGGGCACGCGCTTGCAGCTGGTGCTGGAGAAGTTTGCCGGGTAGGGCTGGTTGCCAGCTGGACGTTTGGTGCGTGCATGCTTGAGCCGGGCGTTTGCCGTTACGGATGGAGTCGGCGAGCGCCAGATGGGCGTTTGACATCACGAAGGGCATCGGGTTCGGACGGCCGCGCCTGTGCGAACCCAACAACGACGGGCGTCGAGACGGACGGCCGCCACGCAGACGCGAGGGCGAGAGCAGCCTTCGAACGCTCTGGCCTATTCGGCCTTGTCGCCGAGCGCGTTCAGGGCCAGCTTGTAGCCGCCGGCGCCGTAGCCGAGGCATTTCGATACGCGGGCGATGGTTGTTGCCGATGCGCCGGTTTCCTTTTCGATGGCGGCGTAGGATTTGCCGGCGGAAAGTTGGCGCGCAACTGCCAAGCGCTGCGAGGTTTCGCGGATTTCCCGAACGGTGAACAGGTCTTCAAGCAGGGCAAACACGTCGTCGGGGTTGTCCATTTTCGCAAGGACGGCCAACAGGTCGTCAACCTCGGGGGTGCGCAAATCGCTCATC
Source organism: Paratractidigestivibacter sp. (assembly GCA_963597295.1). Taxonomy (GTDB): domain Bacteria; phylum Actinomycetota; class Coriobacteriia; order Coriobacteriales; family Eggerthellaceae; genus Senegalimassilia. The sequence continues at coordinate 1,415 of CAVBPP010000062.1, forward strand.
GGTGGTTCGCCTTTCTCGTTCGTTCGCTGGTATTGTACTCTATCCAACTAAAGCATCGGTTAATTTCCGCGAACGGTTTGCGAAGACGGCGGAGCATGGCTTGAAGGAGGCAACGCAGGCCGTCGCGCCATTTATCAAGTTGGTGACGCCCGCTTTGCGGGCTTGCCTAATGCTGTGCGAGCTTTCGCTCGCACCCACAAAACTATGCGGAAACGGCGAACCGAGCAGCCGAATTTCGTGGGGTTGAGCGAAAGCTCAACCAGTATTAGGGAGCGCCGAGCGCGACGCTGTCTTGAATGAGCGGTTGCGGGCGCCGCACGAAAAGCGCGGCGCCCTTCGGGCTTTCTGGTTATGGGCCGAGCTTTCGCTCGACCCTACGAATCGGTGTTCGAAACCGCATGATAGTCACGGGCATTTTGCGCCCGGAAAGAAAGCAACCGGCCGCTCGGTGTCTCGAACGGCCGGTTGGCTGTTGCGTTGATGCGCCCTTATCGCGCTGCTACGCGGGTGTCGCCGGCTTGGCCGGGGCCTTGGGCTCCGCCGCCGGCGCCAAGGCCGCCTTTGCCGGTTGAGGCCGTGGTGCTAGCCGTGAACGTTGTGGTGCTTCCGCCGGAAACCGTGCCCGTCGTGACGTAGCCATCTGCGTTCGCGCCGGATACTTCCCCACCTATGACCAGGTTGTATTCGCTTCCCTCGGTGAAGGCAGGGGCGGAAACGAGCACCATGCCGAAGGTTCGCACCGAGGTGAGGGACGCTACCACGTTGCCCGATGAATCGGTTATGGCAACCGTCTGGCCTGCGGTTCCGTTGGCGTTTTCCGTCATGGCGAAGGGTTGCGTGCCGCTGGTAAAGTTCTGCGCCATCTCGGTCGATCCGATGGCAAGCACGACGCCGCCGGAAACGGTTGCATTCAAGTCGTAGTCGAAGGCCGAGTCGCCGCCCGACGCGGTGCCGTTGACCAACAGCACGCCGCCGGTGATTTCCACGTTGCCGTTGCTGTCGATGCCGTCGCCCGATGCGTCCACGTACAGGTAACCGCCGTTGATCTGGATCAGGCAATTCTCATCGCCCATGGTGTTGCCGGCTCCGTTGCCGCCCGCGCCCTGGCCTTCGGCGAAAGCGTTGTCGGGGGCGCCGCCATTGGCCTGAGCTTCGCTGCCCGAAGGGGGTTCGGGAGCGCTGCCGGATTGCGTGCCGGCAGTCGATTGCGTGCCGGTACTGCCCGCACCTGCGCCCTGACCTGCGCTGGCGCTACCGCTGGTCGAGCTACCGCCCGCGGTCGCGCCCGGGTCGCCACCGGTGCCGCCGCCACCCGGGCCACCAGCGCCGCTGTTGCCACCCTGGCCGCCTGCGCCGCCGCCCATATCCGCACCGGGAGCCTGCCCACCGGGCAACGTCTCACTCACCGTGTCGGTGCTGGAGCTGCCGGTCAGATCGGCCGCCGACGCATTCACGCCGTCATCGCTGGCCACAATGTGCGTTTCGCCTCCGTTCACGTAAATCTTCTCGGCCTCGTAGCCCTCATAGCAGGCAACCACATCCACCGTACCGCCGTCGACGGTCAGCTTCGTTTCGGCATGGAACGCATCGTCGCCCGACGTTACCGATAGGGTGCCGCCGATCAGGTGCATTTCCAAATCGGAGTGGAACGCGTCGTCGTTGGCCGTCACGTTCAGCGTACCGCCCGTCACGCGGATCAGGGTTTTCGCCTGTACACCGTCGTCGCCGGCCTGGATGTCGAACGTACCGCCGTCGATGGCCACGAAACCCTTCGTCGGCTTGTTGTCGCGGTTCGACTTGATGCCGTCGCCGCCCGCCTCAATGGCGAAGGTGCCGCCCGAAATCTTCACGCTGTCGCGACCGCGCAGGCCGTCCTCAACAGCGCTGATGTTGTACACGCCGCCGGTTATGACCAGGTCATCCTTCGAGCAAACGGCATGGCGATATGCCGCGGCCACGTTAAGCGTACCGGTGCCGTTAAGCGTCAGGTCGCAAGTGGAATACAGCGTCGCGTAGGGCTCGTCCGCGCCTTCCTCAAGAGCATAGGCGCTGCCGTCGGCAAGCGTGTTCGTGGTGCCGTCGGCCAAGGTGACGAAGCATTTGTCGGCCTGCATCACATTGATGGCCGGGCCGTCGGCGTTCGCGATGGTCGCGCCTGCCAGCACCAGCTGCACCTTGTCGTCATCGCCGGCGGCGACAATCAGCTGACCGTCCGTCAACGAGCCTGTGATCAGGTACGTTCCCGCTTTCGTTACCGTAACGGAGGTTCCATCGTCTGAAACCGTGGCGCCGGTTCCCGACACCTGGGCCGTCGTTCCGGATAGGGTGATCGTCGTTGCGGACGATGCATCGTAGCTTGCGTCGGAATCGCGCTTGGAGTAGTCAAGGTCGAGCGCGTCTTCGCTGAAGTCGGCGGCCACGTTCTCGAAGGAATCGTAGCCTGAGCTATCTGAAGTTGCCGAGGCCAAGGCGGCGCCCGATGCAGCCGAGTTTTCTGCGGTGGACGCTGCCTTGCCTGAGCAGCCGGTTGTCAACATAACGACGCAGACGGTGAGCATGATGCCCAGTCCCGCGAGCGCGGCGCGCCATGCGTCGGGAGCATGCTTGGGTTCGCTGGCTGCGACGGCAGCGGTGGAGCCAGTGGACACGGCGGGCGCGTTTGCCTCCGCAGCGTCACTCGCGGGCGCGGGCGCGGGCGCGTTTGCCTCCGCAGCATCGTCCGTCAGCGCACTCGATTTTGCCTGAGCGCCTTCGTTTTCCAAGTCCGCCTCATTCGAAACGTTCGCCATTTACAGCACCTCCCGAACCTGCTGAGCGTTGCCTAGGCTCACCTTCAGGTTGCCGTTCAGGCAGCGCACCTCGTCGATGAGCTGCTTCTCAAGCCCGGGTTGCACCAGGCGCACGGCGTATTCGAGCTGGTAGAGGCTGCCCATGTTGGTGGTGCGCACCTCGGTGAGCTCGTGTTCGGCGGCGTAGCGCGCAAGTACGTTGTCGAACATGCCGGAGAATTCCAGGTCTTCGGGAACCGTGATACGCAGCACCTTCGCCGGCTGTTGCGGCTGACCGAAAGGCGAAAGCACATAGGCGACGTTGGCGATGGCGACAATGATGGTGAACAGCACCGCCAACCCGATGAAGCCCATGCCGGTGGCAAGGCCCACGGCCATGGCCAAAAACACGCTGCCGATATCCTTCGCCGAACCGGGGATGGAACGGAATCGCACCAGGTTGAACACGCCCATGACGGCGATGCCGGCGCCCAGGTTTCCGTTGACCAGCGTGATCACCATCTGCACAATCAGCGGCAATAGAGCCAGCGTGACCACGAAGTTCTTCGAGTAGTTATGACGGAACATATAGATAGCCGCCACGGCCGCGCCGAGCACAAGCGACGCGATGCAGCACATCAGGAATTCAAGGGTCGACACGCTTGAAACAAGGGAATCGGTGCTGCCGAATACCGAGGTCAATGCGAAATCCATGGTGAGTTTTCCTTTCTATCGGGGCCTGTTTTGCCAGGCCAGAGTGGCGAAATTTGAGCGCAAGAGGCCAAGGGCCGATGCCATAAGCAGTGTTATTGGTCGTTTGGACGCCTTTGGTGCGCGCGGCAGAGACAATGCGCAAGGAAGGCGGTGTATGCGAGGAGCCGAGGCCGCAGTGCGCAGCTAGAACAAATTGCCGTTGCTGGCCACAATGCCTCGCACCGGGTTCGCAACGGAATCGCAATTCCCGTGAAACGGTGCTATACCTGACGCCGGCAAGCTACGCAGTCCAGCGCTGCTTCGATGCCCTTTGCGCCGCATGCCTTCCTTTGCCGGGGGCGCACACCCGCCGGACCTGCGAGTTTTGTGCGGTTGCCAGCCGTTCTTCAGGGGCTGGCTGTTGCACTGCCGACACTCTGGCGGCATCGTAGACGGGCGATTTAGCATACCAACCACGTCGCTGGGATCGGGCTGGACGATCCAAGAACGGCACACGGTCAAGCGCGGCACCGCGGGTTGCGGGGGCGCTCGCGTAGCCATTCGCATGCCCCGCGGTCATCGATCGAGCAGAAGCCGCCGAAGCGGAAGCGACCGCATCGAAGCTTTCGAAGTCGATGTCTTCCACGTTGATGTCATTCGGGATGTTTTCGAGCTTCGCATCAAAGACGGCGGCACCGGCTTCGACGACCGCAGGGACCGCCACACGTTCGTTGGCTTCGCCGCCTGCCTCAGCCACCGAGCGCGCCACCGCAACCCCGGGAATCGCCGAACCTGCCGCGTTGCCAACCTCAAACCGCTCACCAGACTCCGCGACATCGGCCGCAACCTGCTGCCTGGCCGCACCGACCGCACCGGCCGCACCAGCCGCACCATCGCAGGCCTCGTACGCCGCGCCGTACTTGCTGAACGACGACGGATACGATTCGCACCCATTCAGCGCCTCGACCAGCCACATCGGAAACGCGGTGGCCGTCTTGATTTCCATAATGGCCTCGCCCAGGCCAAGCAACGGATGGTACGAGCTGCACGCTTCCTCACCCGGCAGCACATCTCTATATGAAATGCCGGTGTCGAAGGTGATGCGCAGACCCTCGTCCTCACTTCCGGGTGCAGCCGCAAAAGCGCTTCGCTCGCACACGATGAACATGGACGGGCGAAGACGGTCGTAGCGCTTCATGAACGCATCGATCTCGTGCGCGATCTGCAAGCTTTGGCCGGTCAGCGACTCAGCCTGCTGCGCCGCATCGGCCAACGGAAACAGCTCGCAAGCCTGCTTGAACGTCGCCGCGCGCGAGAGGTAGGCGCGCGCCGCGGCATTCGAGCAGCCCACGCGGCGTTTGTACACGATGCCCTTGTACTTCTTCTTCAGCTCAACGAACACGCGCCCGTCACGCTGCGCCTTGCCGTACCAACGCACGCGAAGCTTTTCCTTGTACATGGGCTTTTCGACGCTGCGCGCGATCAAGTCGCGGGTGGCGGTGTCGAAATACAGGCTGGTGATGCGCGAACGGCCGAATTCGTCTTCGACCATGCGACCTTCGATGGCCCTGAGCACGGCGCGATGTTGCGTCGCGTTTAGGCGGTACTTCACTTCCTTGCGTTTAAAGGTGTCGGTAAACGTTGCCATCGAAAATCCTCTCGGGTCGTGCGGTCGTGTTGCGTTTTTGGGGTATTTGACCGCCAAACGACGCGTCCGGACAGGCAGCGAGGGATGGGAAGGGAAGGGAAAGCGCTGCCGGCCCGGGCGCGCCGTTTTGACGAGCGCGGGCGGTGCGAGGCGTGTATGCGGGCGCCTCGACCGTGATTGAAATCCTAGGTGGCAGCTCTTAAAGCACCCTGAAACTAAAGGTCGGATTTCAGGGTGCTTTCAGTAATGTGGCCTGGGGAAACATGCGACGGCAGGCGCCGATCCAGCGCGTTTGCGCAGGCCGCAGCGGCGAGTTTGCGCACGGCGCGGCAAAGTGCCGCAAGCGCGAGAATACCCCAAATGGTGTAGGCGGGGGTGCGGTCGATAGCAGCGTTAAACAAGGCGTCGCCCAACAGCCGCGAAACCTTTCTTCCCTATTCGGGCTTTTTCGCCACGTGAACCGCGGCGATGCCGCCGGTGTAATTCTTCCAGGTAATGTCGGTAAAGCCGGCCTGCGTCATAAGGTCGGCCAACCCCTGCTGGTTGGGGAATGCCTTGATGGACTTCGACAGGTACACGAAGCCGTCACGGTCGCCGGTGATAAGACCGCCCCAGAACGGGATCAGGTGCTTCAGGTAGAAGTTGTACAGCCCGCGCCACGCAGTGTTCGGCGGCGTGGAAAACTCCAGGCAGATCAGGTGACCGCCGGGCTTGAGCACGCGATACATCTCCGACAGCGCGCGCGGGCGGTCGGGCATGTTACGGATGCCGTAAGCCATGGTGATGGCGTCGTAGCTGGCGTCTTCGTAGGGAATGTCCTGCGCATCTACGACCTCGAAGTCGACCGGCACGCCCTGCGAGGCGCCCTTGGCGTAGTGTGCGCGCGCGACGTCGAGCATCTCGTTGACCAGGTCGGTGCACTGGATATGGCGTGGATGCTTGGTGCGTGCAACGGTGAACGACACGTCGCCCGTGCCGCCGGCGATGTCTAGCACGTCGTCGTTTTCGCTGATGGGAGCCTGCTTCATCATGCCCGCAAGCCACGCCTTGTAAGCGCCGAAGCTGGAAATAGCATTGAAGCGCTCATATTTTTTCGCGATGGTCGAGAAAATATCCTTCACGCGCTCGGACGAAAGCTCGGCCGGCGCTTCCTGGCCGGTTGCGGTATCGATTGCCATGGGGCAGGTCTCCTTTTCAGGGGTTCGTAAAGCGGCGGGCCGACAAGGCGAAACGGAAAGCATTCCGTCACGCACTTGACAGCACCCGCGTTTCGCGAAGCGGCAGCTCCGACGAAGATGGTTCAAGTACTAAGTATACCCGCAATGCCAACAGAGCGCCGACCCCGTTCGCCAACCGCACCAAAGCGCCGCAGGCGGACACAGGGACAGACAGTGCGCGGTTCGAATGACGGGCGAAACGCAATGCCAAAAGCGCGCCGGCCCCATTCGCAAAAACGGCCCGCCTCCCAAACTCGGAAGACGGGCCGCTCGAAACCGTCGCTACAAGAGCAAGCGAACGCTAACGCATACGCCAGCTTCTACAAGCAGAAAGCGGGGGCGAAGGCAGCCTTGTTGGAAGATCCGCTGTAGAACTTGCAGTTTTCGTAATCGACCGCACCATTGGCGCCGTACATGAGGAACACATCGAGGTCAGTCTGCTTAGCCGTCTGATAATTCTGATATGCAGCGCCCCTCGGCGTCGGAGTGCTGGTCATAAGCGCGCAGGTGTAGAGGTATTTCGAGTCCCCGTCCACATACGAAACCACGCTCTCGCCACTTCGACGATACGTCATAGAGGCAATGGTGCCGTTCGAGCTGTTGGAATTGCTGGCCCCATGGTACTTGAAGTACTGGAACTGCGCCCCGCAGCCGTTTACCCTTTCGAGCTGATAAACAGTTTCCTTGGAACCAGCGCCGATGGACCAAGATGAAGATGCATTTCCGCCAATCTCGGAAGAGGTTGCTATAAACCACTTGAACGTGCTGGCTTTGATGTCCAAAGTGAAACTATTGGTTGAATTAAATCTCCACCCAATCGTATAACTCCTGCTCGTAGACAGAATATCGCTATTCAATTTGGAACCGAACTCCGCAGAGGTATCAAACGAGTTGCGCAAGGTGCTATTCAGGAAAGAGTACTCATCAATATAGTTGCCATAATTAATGGAGCAGCCCATAGACTTTGAATCGCGCCATGCCGTGGCGGACATGAGGGTGAGACCCGAACCGTCATTGTTATGGCCGCCCACATTCACGATGCGGAACTCGTTGTAATCGTTGGCGCTGTCCTTGCTGCCGCCGCTCTTCAGCGAATACAGATGCACGGTGTCGGTGAGGCAATAGTAGGTATATTCGACCTTCGCAGCCTTATCGCCGGCCTTGATCCTTGAGACGTCGAACAAGATCTGCGCGCGGTTCTTAACCACATGGTTATAAGGATGAGTCTCGCAATCGGAATTCTTCACCTGGTTAACCGCAGTCGTGGAATTTCCGCCGGTCGTCTTGTACGCATCCGCCAGCCAATACGAGTCGGTGACGGAGCTTTCGGCCTCGGTCCAGCGGGCGTACAGCGTGATGTCGGAGGTCACGGCCGTGCTGC
>CAVBPP010000063.1:0-8892 GCA_963597295.1 Paratractidigestivibacter sp.
GGCCAGGCTTCCGCAACCTCGCCGATCTTCTCATCACGCAGCAGGTAAAGCGCCACGGCCACATCGGCTGCAGCTGTGAACAGCGAAAACAGGATAGCCATGATGCTCAGGCCCTCCGGCGACGAAGAGGCCGCAGCAGACACGCCGCCATCGAAAAAGGCCGTCGAAAGGCTAAGAGAGATGTCGAAGATGGCATGGAAGAACGCGACACCCCACAGATTGCCGGTCCTGAAGTAAATGGCGCCGTACAGAATACCGCCCGATGCCGCGGTTATCACCTGAGGGATGGTGTCCTCCAGGGATTGGGACGTCAGATTGCTCAGATGCATCAACCCGAAAATGACGCCTGAGAACACGGCGGCCTTGATGATGCCCTCGCGAGACAAGCCGTAATGCTCCAGGAATGTCTGGCCCACCAGCGCACGCGCCTCAATTTCCTCGGTGATGCCGACCAGCACGAACGAGAACAGGTAAAAGAACGACGTGAGGGTGAAATTGATGGGAAGATCGCCCGACTCGTCGGCGCCCATGAAGTTGCGCATCGCCGAGTAGGCCGTGAAAAGCAAGCAATAGCCGCCCACGCCAAGGGCCGCGAAAAAACCCTTACCCCTTTTGGTAAGAAGGCCGATCTTGCCGGTCTTGTACAGGATGAAGCACAGCGCCGCCATGGCGAACAGCTCGCCGACCACGTCGGAAAGCGCGCTGGAGAGGCCCTTGTCCAGGCCCATGGGACCGGTCACCAGCGAGAAAACTTCGCCGCCGATCCTCAAGAACACGTAGAAGACGATGTAGACGAACACGCCGTAGACGAACGGATTCGCCCGAAGCTTGGAAAGCGCTTTGGAGATCATTTTTGCCCTTTCGACAAAAGATTGCGAATAATTAAGTGCATCGTTTCGGCCAGAATAGAGGCCTCGGACGGGCAAAGAATACCACACGCGCAAGCGGCGCCGTGCAGCATTCGCGTGAAGTTGCGCGCCGCACAGGCAAAAGCCGGCGACGAACGGGCGCGGATGGCCTATAATGCCCCCATCTGAAAACGACGATGCCGAAGGAGGCGAATCATGGCTCGAGTGCACAACTTTTCGGCAGGCCCCGCAGCGCTGCCCGAAAGCGTGTTGCGCGAAGCCGCGGCGGAAATGCTCGATTTCCAGGGCTGCGGCATGTCCGTGATGGAGATGAGCCACCGATCAGCCGCCTTCAAGGGCATCATCGCGCAGGCCGAGGCCGACCTGCGCGAGCTCGCCGGCATCCCCGACAACTACCGCGTGCTGTTCTTGCAGGGCGGCGGGTCCACGCAATTCGCCATGGTGCCGATGAACCTGCTTCGCGGCGGGCATGCCGACTACATGGTCAGCGGATCGTGGTCGAAGAAGGCGCTTTCGGAAGCCAAGCGATTCGGCGACGCGCGCTGCGTGGCAAGCTCGGCCGACGACGGCTTCGCCTGCTTGCCCGAACTGCCGGTCGACCTGGGCAAAGACGCCGACTACGTCTACATTTGCCAAAACGAGACGGTCCACGGCACACAATTCCACGAGGTGCCGGAAACGAACGGCGCCCCCCTTGTGGCCGATATGTCTTCGTGCTTCCTGTCCGCGCCCATCGACGTTTCGCGCTATGGTCTCATCTACGCCGGCGCGCAGAAGAACGTCGGCCCGGCCGGCGTCACCATCGTCATCGTCCGCGAGGACTTAATCCCAGAAGGCGACCTGCCCGGCGTGCCCACCATGCTGCAGTACCGCACGCACACCGATGCAAACAGCCTGTACAACACGCCGCCGTGCTATGCCATCTACATCTGCGGCAAGGTGTTCAAGTGGATCGCCGCCCAAGGCGGCCTTGCCGGCATGCAGGCGCGCAACGCGGAGAAAGCCGCGCTGCTGTACAACGCCCTCGACGAAAGCGACCTATTCACGGCCAAGGTTCGCGAATGCGACCGCTCGCTCATGAACGCGCCGTTTATCACCGGCGACGCGGACCTGGATGCAAAATTCATCGAAGGCGCCACCGCGCGCGGGCTTGTGAACCTGAAGGGCCATCGCAGCGTCGGCGGCATGCGCGCTTCCATCTACAACGCAATGACGCTTGAGGGCGTGCAGGCCCTTGTTGCCTACCTGCGTGAATTCGAAGCCTCCTGCTCACGATCTATCTAGGGCGCACTGTCGAATAACACGACGTCGCCCCAATTCCATATCGCCTGATAACAGGCCACTTTCCCTATTTTCCAACCTATGAAGGAGACATACTATGCGCTACATCAAGACCATCGACGACATCACCAAAGACGGCGCCGTCACGTTCGGCGAGGGCTACGAGTTCGTCGACGAAACCGAGAAGGCCGACGCCATCCTGATGCGCTCGACCAACCTGCACGGCTACGAGCTGCCGCAAAGCGTGCGCGCCATCGCCCGCTGCGGCGCCGGCGTGAACAACATCCCCGTGGCCGATTACGCCAAGCAGGGCGTCGTCGTGTTCAACTCCCCCGGCGCGAACAGCAACGCCGTGAAGGAAATCGTGCTGGCCATGATGGTGCTTTCCAGCCGCGGCGTGGTGCAGTCGATGAACTGGGTGCGCGAAAACGCCGACGACCCGGACATCTTCACCAACGCCGAGAAGGCGAAGAAGGCCTTCGTCGGGCATGAGCTGAAGGGCAAGAGCATCGCCGTCATCGGCCTGGGCAACGTCGGGTCGAAGGTTGCGAACGCCTGTGTTGACCTGGGGATGGACGTATACGGCTACGACCCGTTCATCTCCGTCGAGCACGCTTGGGCGCTCTCGCAGAGCGTGCAGCGCGTCGCCACGCTCGAAGACGCGTGCCGTGGGCGCGACTACCTGACGCTGCACGTGCCCAGCAAGGCCGACACCATCGGCATGATCAGCACTGACCAGCTTGAAATGCTGGCCGACTGCGCTGTGCTCATCAACTTCTCGCGCGAGACCATCGTCGACGAGGACGCGGTCGACGCCGCCCTGCGCGCCGGCAAAATCTCCTGGTTCGCCACCGACTTCGCCACGCAGAAAACGGTGAAGATGCCCAACACCTTCATCACCACGCATTCGGGCGCGGGCACGACCGAGGCCGAGGCCAACTGCGCCGACATGGCCATCTCCGAGCTGAAGGATTACCTGGAAAACGGCAATATCGCCAACTCCGTGAACTACCCCGCGTGCAGCATGGGCAAGGCGCGCGCCGCAAGCCGCGTGGCCTGCCTGCATGCCAACGTGCCGAACATGATCGGCCAGATCACCGCCGTGCTGACGGGCGGCAACGCAAACGTGCAGCGCATGGTCAACGAAAGCGCCGGCGAGAACGCCTACACCATGTTCGACACCGACGAGCATCTTGACGACGCCACCATCGAGGCGCTGAAGCAGATTCCATCGATCTACCGCGTGCGCGTGATCAAGTAGCTTTTGGCTGGCGAAGGCGCACGCTAGGTTAATGCCTGGCGCGCGCCTGCAAACGGCCTGCGGATTCACGCGCGGGCCAAACCCGCCAAGCCGACGCAACCCGCGCGCCGGCGCCAGCCGGTTCGCCAGCAAATTCGCCGCCAAACCTCCTTGAAAGGGGTATCCATGCAGATCAAGCCATTCGCAGCCGTGCGACCCGCGGCCCGTGTCGCGGCGGACGTCGCCGCCCTTCCCTATGACGTGTACGACCGCGCCGAGGCCGCGCGCGCCGTCGAGGGAAAGCCGCTTTCGTTCCTGAACATCGACCGTCCCGAGACCGCATTCCCACCTGACCAGGACATGTACGCTCCCGAGGTGTACGCGCATGCCCGCGCAGCGTTCGATGCGCGTCGCGCCGACGGCACCTTCGTCGCCGAGGACGAGCCGTGCCTGTACCTATACGAGCTGACGATGGGCGGCCGCGCGCAAACGGGCGTAGTGGCCTGCTGCTCCATCGACGAATACCTTGACGGCACCATCAAGAAGCACGAGAACACCCTTGAGGCGAAAGAACGCGACCGCATCGAGCACATGCTGGCGCTCGACGCGCAAACGGGCCCGATCTTCCTCACCTACCGCGACAGCAACGCCGTGAATGCGCTGGTGAAAGCCGTGAAGGCAACGCCGGCGCTGTACGACTTCGTGGCCGACGACGGCGTGGCGCATCGCGTATGGCGCATGGCCGCAAGCTCCGAGACGCCGGCCGCGCGCGAGGCGGTGGGCGCGCTGGTTGCCGCCTTCGCCGACGTACCGGCGGCCTACATCGCCGACGGCCATCATCGCACGGCGTCGGCCGTGAAGGTTGGCCTGCGCAAACGCGAGGCTGCCGGCAGCTACACCGGCGAAGAGGAGTTCAACTACTTCCTGTCCGTGCTGTTCCCGGCATCTGAGCTGGCCTGCCTTCCCTACAACCGCGTGGTGCACGACTTAAACGGGCTTTCCAAGGAGGAATTCCTGCAGAGCATGGCCGGCGAGGCCGGTCCGTTCGAAATCGTGGCCGAGCAAGCCGCGGCCTACGAGCCCGCCGCAAAGGGCGACGTGGGCATGTACCTTAACGGCACCTGGTACGGCCTGCGCCTGAAGCCCGCATTCGCCAGCGACGACGCGGTGGAAGGCCTTGACGCATCCATCCTGCAGAACCACGTGCTGCAACCCATCTTGGGCATCGACGACCCGCGCACGTCCAGCCGCATCAGCTTCGTCGGCGGCATCCGAGGCACGGCAGAGCTCGAACGCAAGGTAAACGCCGCCGACGCCGCAGGCACCGGCCCGGCAGTGGCCTTTGCCATGTTCCCCACCGCCATAGAGGAACTGCTGCGCGTTGCCGACGAAAGCAAGCTCATGCCCCCGAAATCAACCTGGTTCGAGCCAAAACTCCGAAGCGGTCTGTTCGCCCACCTCCTTTAAGACAAAGGAAGACAAAGGGACACTCCTAATGTCTTGTCGGCACACACAAAACGCCCACAAGAAGACATTAGGAGTGTCCCTACGTCTGCTGCCTGCAGCTCCTGCATCTGACCCAGCCCACGGCCTCCGGTGCGGTACAATGCCCCCAACAGCAATCGACGCAACTGGAGGTCATGCATGGCTATCGTGAAGCCCGGGTCGCTCTTCTCGCTGCAGGGCGACTACCCGTACCAAATGAAGAACCAGCCGAAGTATCGGTGGTGGAAGCCCATCTGCGCCGGTCTTCTGACGCTGGTGCTCATCGTCGTCTTCGATTATCTCTCTTATGCCGTCATCTATCGCATGACTGGCGGCGACCCCCAGGTCTCGGCGGCGCTCAGCCCCTCAACCAACGGATCGTACACGAGCGGCGACCCCACCAGCCCCGTCGCCATGCTCATGAACTTCATCCCAATTGCGCTTATCATCCCAAGCGTCGGCATATCCTCGCGCGTCTTCGGTCTCGGCGGCCTGAAGACCCTCTCTTCGGTTGAGGGCGGGCTTCGCTGGAAACGCTTCCTGTCCTATGTCCCGCTGACCCTTGGCGTGGCCTTGCTGTTCAACCTTGTCACATTCGCATTCAATGCCCTTCAGGGAGCATCTTGGGGAGACGCCACGTTCGCCCCGCTCACCCTTATCCTCATCGTCATCCTGTGCCCCCTGCAGTGCGCAGGTGAGGAATACCTTTACCGAGGCTTCGTGTTCCAAACCTTCGCATCGTGGATTCCCATCGTCGTCATCCCCTTCATCATCCAGATGGTTCTGTTCGTCATAGGGCACGCCTACAACATCATTGGTTTGATGGCCGTAGGGTTCACCGGCCTGTGCACCGCCTGGCTCACCGTGAAAACGGGCGGCCTGGAAGCGGCCATCACCCTGCATTCGATCAACAACGTGATCTCGTTCATGACAAGCGCCCTGTTCGTGAGCCAAACGGTCATGAGCGATACCACCATCGACGGACTGATCGTCGACGTCGTCTACGCCTTTATCCTAACCATCGTTCTGTATCAAATTGCGAAGCGCAAGGGCTACATCGAAACGCAGCGCACCGAAGTACAGCCCGCGGAAGCGTAACCCCCGCAAACCTTCAGCCAATCAAGAAGGCCGGCCCCAACCGCAGGTGCCGGCCTTCTTTGCGTTCCCGTCCACGCCGTCCCTACGCGTTGCATACGGTACAATGCCCCTAGCAACAATCCCGCAACTTGGAGGTCTTACATGGCTATCGTGAAACCCGGGTCGCTGTTCTCGCTTGAGGGCGACTACCCGTTCCAAATGAAGAAGCTGCCGAATTACCGCTGGTGGAAGCCGTTGTGCGCCGGGCTTTTGGGCGCGGTGCTCTTCGTCGTCATCCAGTCCATCTTGTACTTCGCCCTCCTCTATCTTTCAGGGTCGGACATTGAAACCGTAAGGGCGAACAAAGCCGCAAGCGGTTCGTACATCGTCGGCGACCCGAGCAGCCCCTTCACCTTGCTCATGGCTTTCATCCCCGTCGCCTGCGCCATCCCAAGCTTCGCCATCGCCATGCGCGTCTTCAGCCTGGGGAACCTTGGAACCCTGTCGTCGGTTGAGGGCAAGCTTCGCTGGAAGCACATTGCATCCTACGCCCCGCTGACCCTTGTCGCGGGCGTGGTGTTCTACCTCATCATGTTCGCGATAAACGCCCTTCAAGGAGCGTCCTTTGGGGATATCACCTTCGTCCCGGTTACCTTTCTCATCATCATCATCCTGTGCCCCTTGCAGTGCGCAGCCGAGGAATACGTCTGCAGAGGCTTCGTGTTCCAAGCCTTCGCATCGTGGATTCCCGTCGTGGTCATCCCGCTCATCATCCAAACGGTGATTTTCGTCGTGCTCCACGGCTATAACATCGTCGGGCTGATTGGCGTCGGCTTCGTCGGGCTGATCGCCGGCTGGCTTACCGTGAAGACGGGCGGCCTGGAAGCGGCCATCACCCTGCATTCGGTCAACAACATACTTTCGTTCATGCAAAGCGCGCTGTTCGTGAGCCAGGCGACTCAGAGCAACATCACAATAGTCGGACTGATCGGCGGCGCGATTCTCTCGCTTATCTTGGCCGCCGTTATCTACCAGATAGCGAAACGCAAGGACTACATTCAGCCTCAGCCCGCTGAAGCGTAACCGCGCAACCTTAGCCAACCAAGAAGGCCGGCCCCGCAGCTCGCGAGGCCGGCCTTCTTTTTGCATGTCGAAGGGTTGCGAGCGCAGCTCACAACCTGACAGGTTTCGCATTCCGATTCCCTAGCCCGAAGGGCAACGGGGTATCGCGGTCGGCCGAAGCAACCCGATGGGTTTCGCTTCCAAGCTCTATCGGCAGCTGCACACGCGCCTCCCGCGACGCCCCGCTTGCGCCCATAGCCCGCAGCCAGGCGAAGCGAACCCTCTACTTCACCTTATGCAGCCAGGCGCTGATGCCCTGGTAGCCGGGGCGGCCGGTCAGGCATCTCTGGATGCCGTGCGCCGCGTAGTTCAACAGCATGCACAAGCCGATGGTGCCGGCGATGGCGATGATCTTGAAACCGACGTACTCGGCCGGAATCAGCGGCATCTGCCAATATTCCAACGTGATGGGCATGCCGAACAGTTCCTTGAACGCTACAGCGAACAGCGTGATGCACGGGACATGCCACAGGTAAATGGCCATCGTGCTCTCGCCGATATATAGAAGCGGCTTACAGACTTTCACGATGTTCGCGAAGGGCTTCATCAGCGCCAGGAACGTAACCGACGCGCAGGAGCTCCCAACGAACAGGGTAAGCATGCTGAAATAGCCCGAGGTGCCGTAGAATGCCGGAATGAACGCGCCGACCATCAGTCCAATGTTGTCAAGCCCCAAAGAAACGGCAAGGCAAATCACGGCCGTCGGCACAAGCACGCGCGGCTTGTTGAACAAATCGACGCTCTTAAGATCGCGCCCGACGATCATGCAGGCGCACACGAAAAAGCCGCGGCCGATACCCCAAGGCAGCTCAACCGAACCGAACACCAGCGTCTCGCCGAAGCAAAGCAGCAGCAGCACGGGAATGGCAATGGTGTCAGCCCACGGCGCGCGGCGCAGCTTCTCTTGATAAACGTAGAACATGAGCGACCCGCTGAACATAGCCGGCAAGAACCACAAAAGGGCCGTCGAGGGGGTGCCCACCTCGATGAAGCCCTCGCCCACCTCGCGATACGGGATGGGGGTAAGAAAGCTCAAGTCGAGGAAGCTCGGCACCGGAACGAAATTCGATCCCCATATGGCATGGAGCAGCGGATAGACGATGATCGTGGAGTCGCAGTAACCGAAATAGTTCGCACGGAACAGCTCAAACAGTCCGTTTACCAAAAGCGCCGCCCAAAACGGAATGATCAGGCGCTGGAAGCGGTTCTTCGCAAACTCACCGAAGGTGCGGCGCCCGCGCTTGTAGAAATAACCCGAGATGAAGAAGAATGCGCCCAAGGGCCAGACATCAAGAAGGCTGTTCGTAAGCTGAATATGGTCGAGGACGACCAGCAAGATCAGGAAGAACTTCGCGTAATCGAACATCAGCTCGCGTTTGGACGCTGGCATGGGTTTCCTTTCGGGGATTGGGGGCGGGGAAACGGAAGTGGGCTGCCGCAGCAGCCCAGGAAGCGGAGGCGGAGCAACTCAGGCGAGCGAAGGGCGAGCCCAAGCGATCGCAGCGAAGCGGCGAAGCGGGTACAGCGCAATCGTCGCAGCAACCGTCCGCGGCGCCCACCTGCACCAGCCCGCCATCCAATTACTTGCGGACGTAGCTCCTGACCGCCTCGAGCATCTTATCGATGTCGATCGGCTTGGTGATGTAGCCGTTCATGCCGGCCTCGGCAGCCTTCGCGCGGTCCTCGGCAAAGGCATTCGCACTCATGGCCACGATGGGGATGTTCGCGACGGCGGGGTCGGGCAGGCAACGGATGGCGCGCGTGGCGTCGTAGCCGTCCATGCCCGGCATCTGAATGTCCATCAGCACCAGGTCGTAC
>CAVBPP010000064.1:0-5505 GCA_963597295.1 Paratractidigestivibacter sp.
GGGATAAGCGTCGAAACCAACAGGACGAAGGCGGAATTTCCCACGTCGTACAGAACCCAGCTGCGCTCGCGTTTGGACAAGCTCCCAAGGCCGAAACCCATGTAGTGCGCCTCTCTCGGATGAATTTGTGCACATGCGGTCGCGCAGGTAGGCGCGCCGTTCCAACCATTGTAAATGATGGCTATAATCGCAAAACGTAAAATCTTTTACCGACTGAAACGGGGCGCACTCATGCCAGCGATCATCACCCACGACTTTTTCGGCCGCGACGTTTACGACGGCCTTTTCCAAACCATCGGCGGCTCGCGCGACGAAGCCGATGCGTTCCTGCTGGGCAACCAGGGCCCCGACCCGCTATTTTACGCTGCGGTGAACCCGATGATCGCCGGTTACCGCAAACTCGGGCAAACCATGCACCACGCGAAAACGCCGGAGCTGCTTGCCGCGTTCAAGGAATCGCTCTGCGTGCTGACCGACGGGGAAAAATCCATCGGGCGTGCCTATGCGCTGGGCTTTCTGTGCCACTACGCGCTCGACTCCACGATGCACCCGTTCGTGTACTGCCACCAGTACGCGCTGTGCGACGCAGGTGAACCGGGCCTGACGCGCGACGACGGCAACGAGGTGCACGGCGTCATCGAGAGCGAATTCGACGAGATGGTGCTGTTCACCAAGCGCGGCGAGACCATCGCGACGTTCAACCCCTCCCGCGAGATTCTGCACGCAAGCCGCACCGTGCTTGGCATCATCTCGAAAATGTATGTGTACGTGGCGCTGAATGTGTACGGCGAAATCGTGCCGGAAAAGCTGTTTGCGCAGGCCGTTGGCGCATTCCGTTTCACGCAGCATGTGTTCTACAGCCCGACGGGCATCAAGCGCGAGGCCATCGGCAACGTCGAGCGACTGGTGCGCTCGCACTCGTTCTACCAGTCGATGAGCCACCGCGCCGTCGAGGTGCCCACGAGCGTCTTCGACAACGCCGACCACGATTCGTGGACGAACCCGTTCACCGGCGACGTGCGCACCACCAGCTTCTGGGACCTGTTCAACCATGCGCTGGACGTGGCGAAGGACGCGATCGCTGCGTTCGATGCGGAAGGGTTCAGTCTGACAGCGGCGCAGAAACTGACCGGCGACCTGGACTTTTCCGGACGTCCGGCGGATGATGAGGGCGCGGAGGGAGCCTTGAGTGCCAGCTGCACGGCTGCCCCAACTGCTGCCGCGGTCGACACCCCGGCCACTGCAAGCGCCGCCCCGGCCGACGCCGCTGCGAATCAGCAACCCGCTAGCGCAGCCACCTCTGCGGACCAGCAGCCCGCCAGCGCCGCCACCCCCGACGCCCCCGCCACCAGCGCCAGCGCAACCAAATAACCAGCTCAAATGCTCGAAGTCGCTCTGGATATTCCCTTCTGGTTAGAGCTTGCCGCAACCTTGTCGGGTGCCATTTTCGGCGCCATGAGCGCCATGCGCGCGCAGTACGACCTGTTCGGCACCTGTTGCATCGCCATCGTGGTGGGCCTCGCCGGCGGCATGCTGCGCGACGTGCTGCTGCAGAATTACGGCATTTACGCATTTCAGAACCCGAATCTAATCATCGGCTGCATCGTTGCCGGCGTCGTCGTGTTCTACTTCGGCAAGCTGGTCACCTATTTCGACCCGGCCATCGATCTGCTTGACAACGTGTCGGTGGCGCTGTGGGCCGTCATCGGCACCGGCAAGGCGATGTCGGCCGGGCTTGACCTGGTGCCCGCCGTCATCCTGGGCACCATGACCGCCAACGGCGGCGGCATCATGCGCGACATCTGCATGAACCGCGAGCCGGAAGCCTTCAAAGCGGGCACGCTCTACGTAACCGCCGCGCTCGTCGGCTGCATCGCGTATTACCTGATCAAACAAAGTCACATGATCGATGCCTATGCGGGCATCATCGGCGTGTTCGTCGTGCTGGCAGTGCGCTACGCGGCCATCGCTTTCGGTTGGCGAACGCGGCCCCCGCGCGATTACTCGGACACGGTCATGGCCCCCGTAAGGTCAGTCGCCCGACGCGTGGCCCCGCTGCGCGGCCGTAACGAGTCCGGCAAGGCAAGCCACCACAGCTCGCGCACAAAGGTATTCGGGAAGAAAGCGAGCGGAAGCGCCACGGCTGGCACCGAGGCCGTAAGCAACGCCACTGACCAGGCAAAACAAACGAACAAAATCGAAATGCCTCCCACACCCGAATCGGAAAGCTAACAGCGAAACGCCGCGCCCCACTCGCTCGGCGCGGCTACCGCATTCGTTTCGCCTTGCCCAACGCCGCGCCACGCCTCCACGCCGCATTCCCAAAACCCTGCACGCCCTTTCGCTATTCCGCCTTGCATTACGCCGATTTGCGTTAAACTTTACAGAGCGCTTACACGCAAACACTCGCGTCATTCTTCGTGTTAGGAGACCCAATGGGCAAGAAGCACAAGTTCGACTACTTCGACGCTTTCGAGAAGCATTCAAAGCTTGCCGTCGCCGAATCAGAGCTACTGGTTGAAACGATCGAGCAGTTCACCGAGGCGGCCGCGCTGCAAGGCAGCATCGAGCGCGCCCACAAGATCGAGCACGAGGGCGACACCATCAACCACGACATCTACAAGGCCGTCGCCGGCGACTTCATCACGCCCATCGACCGCGAGGACATCGTGGAGCTGTCGCAGGCGCTCGACGACATCCTGGACAGCATCGAAGACGTCATGCAGCACTTCTACATGTACGACGTGCACTTCATGCACGACGACGCGCTGACCTTCGCCAAGAAGATCAGGAGCGCGTGCAAGGCGCTTGACGAGGCCATGCACGACTTCCGCAATTTCAAGAAGTCCAAGAGCTTCAAGAACCTGATCATCAAGGTGCATGACCTGGAGGAAGAGGCCGACGGCCAGTACATGAAAACCATCCGCAGCCTGCACACCGACGATCGCGACAACCCGATGCGCGTGTACGTGTGGGCGAACCTGTTCGAGCAGATGGAGGGTTGCTGCGACGCCTGCGAGCACGCGGCCAACATCATGAGCACCATCATGCTGAAGAACGTTTAGAAAGCGGCAGGGTCGCTACGGCAAGCACTACGCAGCAGCAGGCGCCTTCGCCGCGTCAGGCTGAGCCTCTTCCCCTTCCGCACGTTTACCCCTGGCCAACAGCACGCCGATCAGGCCGCACGCAAGGCCGATGCCTGCGAATGCGAGCATGCAAAGTGAGTTTGAGTTCAGCGGGCCGGCGCCCAGGAACACCACCTGACGCGCTCCTTCCACGACGAAATGCGCCGGCGACCAGGGGTAAACCCAATCGAGCCACGCCTGGGGCAGCATTTCCGGCGCAATGTAGGCGCAGCTCATGGTGCCCATGCACACCATCATGCCGACCGTTCCGAGCCCAAACGCAATGCTCATGATGCCCAGCAAAAGCGCCATGATGGAGAAGCTGCACAGCCATTGATGCATCAGGAACTCGGCCACCGGGAGGTTCAAACCACCCACAACACCTGCGATGAAAACGTCGGCCAGGGCGGCGCACAGGGACAAGCCCGCAGCGTAACCGAGCTGGATGGCGAACGTTTTGGCGCGTTCCCCGCGCGATGCGCCCTTTTTCGCGCGGGTGACCAGGAACATGATCATGCTGCCCGTCATGGACATGGCCAGAAGCGGCGCGACGGAAAGCTGGCCGAGCATAGAGCCCGCTGTGCTGTTTCCCAGGTCAACGTCGTGCACGGCGGAAGTTTCAACCGCTATGCCGGCATCTTTGAGCGTTGAGGTCAGAGAGCTTTGCAGACTTTGCGACAGGCTGGCGTTCTTAGCCGAATCGGTGATGATCTGCACGCTGGGCTGCGCCTGCGCGGCTAGCTGCTTTTGCGTGAAGTCCGCGGGGATGACCACTCCGCCGTAGAATTGCGAGTCTTCCATGGCGCTGTCGAAGTCCTCCTGCGACGTGAATACGGTCCACGCGATGGGCGAATCGGAGGAGCCATCGCCGTCTTCTCCATCTTGCGACGACTGCGCGCCCGACACTTTGTCGACGAGCGCCTGCCCCGCGTTCACCTGCCCCGCCGGCGTTTCGATGCCCTGGTCAAGCGAGAGGATGGCATACGGCACGTTAGCCGGGTTGCTATGCAGCATCGGGTACATAAGCAGGCTCATGAGCAGCAGAAACCCGCAAAGGGCGCCAAGCGGCACCAGATACTTCTTCTTTCCCATTTTGTCGAACATGATGATCCTTTCGGTTGGGCCGCGGCGTTATCGGAAAGCTGCGGCGGTTTACGACGAGGGGCATTCTTGCGCTGCCTTCGCCGGACTCCAACCGACAAAATGGGATGATTCGTTTCTTATTACACATCATGTATACTTTTGTAGTCACTACGCAAAAAGACAACATGCAAAGCAAAGCGCCAATGGCGAAAATAAGGAGACCGGATGAAACGAACCGCAACGCAAGCCGCCGCCGAAAGCGCTAATGGCAAAAGCGCAGCCGGCAAGCCGAAAACCGATCTGCGCGTTCTAAAAACCCAGCTGGCCATTCGCGGCGCATTCACCGAGCTGCTTGAGGAAAAGCCCTTCTCAAGCATTACCGTGCAGAACATCATCGACAGGGCGCGGGTCAACCGCAAAACGTTCTACAACCACTATCACGACAAGTATGACCTGGCCGAACAGGTGATGACGGCCATCGGCACCGACCTGCGCAGCGCCGCCGGAAAAGCGAGGAAAATGGAGACGCTCGAGCGGCTGAGAAGCATCCATGTTTCCCTGCAGGCGCATCGAAGCGAGGTGCTGGCGCTTTGGGACGTGAAGACGAACCGCAACGAAAGCATGAGCGGAATCCTCACCGAGATTCTGGCGGAAATGTACCACGACGAGATGCATGGGATAATCGCGAACGGCATGGGGTCCGGCCAAACCGAAATGGCGTCGCGAGTCGCACGCCTGGGGACTGAAGGCGCTACGTTCAATCGGGACGCGACTAAGCTTGGGCAGAGCGCCGATGAGCTTGGCGGGGCTGCCGGACTGGCCGAACGGGACGCGCAGCTGCAAGCGAGCCTTTACGCCACCCTTGCTACAGCTGCATTGAAATTCATTTTGGAATCAAGCGGCGAGTCGTCAATTTACGACCTGCAACAGGCTATGAAAGCCGTCACGCGAACCTTGGTAGCGATTCTGGATAATGACGAGCAACCAAGGGCGACGCCATAGCGAGATGTCGCTCTAGTCCAGCGGCAGAATTTAGCGGCGCCGCTTCGCGGCGTTCGATGCCTGGGCCGAGCTTTCGCTCGACCCCACGAAGTTGTGTTGCTTGGCTTATCGATTCAGCAATGATGTCGCGGATGCGAGCGAGAGCTCGCATCCGACCAGTTAGCGCCGATGGGTGCATCGCTTTTGCCCAAAAGGCGCGCCGCACTTTAAACGGCAACAAGTTTACTTGGTTCAGAAGCAACTGCTTATTACAGCAAATTCACTACAGTATTCCATGCATCGCCGATACACCGTT
>CAVBPP010000065.1:0-3748 GCA_963597295.1 Paratractidigestivibacter sp.
CCAAAAACGTGGTCATGTGCGCTTCCTTTCTAGTTTGCTTGCGGCGGATGGCTTGGGGCCTGCCGCATTGAGCGCCGCCGGGCGTGCCGGCGAGGTGCCTTTCGAATTGAATTTTATTCGCAGCGCCCGCGCCCGCGCAACAGAATCGCCGCCATACCGGTAAAATGATTCGCAACGCATACAAACGGCGCCCGGGGCAGGCCTTCGGGCCTTAATCTTTCGGGGCGCGCCCGGGAAGGACTTCCATGAAAACCATCTCATTCGCCATTCCGTGCTATAACTCGGCCGGATACATGGACAAATGCATCGAGTCGCTGCTCGATTGCGCTGGGGATGCCGGCACCGACGACATCGAGATCATCATTGTCGACGACGGCTCGGCGAAGGACAACACGGCCGAGAAGGCAGACGAGTGGCAGCAACGCCACCCTGGCGTCATCAAGGCCGTCCATCAGGAAAACGGCGGCCACGGCCAGGCGGTGAACACGGGTCTGGCGAACGCTACGGGCCTGTACTTCAAGGTGGTTGACTCCGACGACTGGCTTGACAGGCGCGCCATGGAGGACGTCATGAAGTACGTGCGTTCCCAGGTGGGACGCCAGGCGCCCACCGACATGGTGGTGGCGAACTACGTGTACGAGAAGGTGCACGAGAACACGCGCACCGTCATGCATTACCGCAACGTGTTCCCCGAGGGCCGTGAATTCGGCTGGGACGAAGTGGGGCATTTCGGCGCGAGCCAGTATCTGCTGATGCATTCGGTCATCTATCGCACCGAGCTTCTGCGCGGCATGGGCCTGCAGCTTCCCAAACATACCTTCTACGTGGACAACATCTTCGTCTACGTGCCGTTGCCGCAGGTGAAAACCATTTACTACCTGGACGTTGACATGTACCGCTACTTCATCGGCCGCGAGGACCAATCGGTGAACGAGTCGGTGATGATGAGCCGCATCGACCAGCAGCTCCGCGTGACGCGCATCATGATCGATTCCGTGCAGCTGCCCGCGGGCGTTGCCGAGAAGCGCCTGGAGCGCTACATGGAGAACTACCTGTCCATGATGATGTGCATCTGCTCGATTTTCCTACGCATGATCAACACCGACGAGGCCGAGGACGACCGTGAGGCCATCTGGGCGTACCTGAAGGAGCACAACCCCGAGGTGTACCGCCGCGTGCGCCGCAGCGTGCTGAACATGGGCACTAACCTTCCGACCGAGGTGGGCCGCAAGATCGGCATCACGGGCTACCACGTGGCGCAGAGGATTTTCAAGTTCAATTAATTTGGCTTGGCGGCCGCCGGCGATTTTTGCAGGCGGTGGAAGCTCGTGGTCTTGAGCGATTGCCAGAGATGGCCGGCAGCCCAGTTGTCCTGCGGACGAATAGCATTGGACGTTAGAAGCCGTTTCGAACCTTGGGTTTCGTGTCGCGTGCCGCCGAGTTGGAATGCGTGGAAGTTGTTGAGTTCGTCAGAAAACAGGAGCGTTGATTATGAGCGATGAAAGCGCGGCCCGAGAGGGCATCGTCCTGGTTGACCTGGGCAATTCGTCTACTTGCTTCGGCGTGGCCTGCGCAGGGAAGTTGGTCGATACGTGGTCTGTGGCCACGCGCGCGGAGCTGACCTGCGACGAGGCCGAGCTTTCGCTGCTGACCTTCCTTGATTCGCGCTGCCCTGACATCGAAATCGTCGACTCCGCGATGTGCTCGGTGGTGCCGACGCTCACGTCTGCCTGGGCTGGAGCGCTCGAGCGCGTGGCCGGCAGGCGCCCTCTGACGGTTGGCCCGGGGTTGAAATCGGGTTTGAAGATGCGCTTATCGAACCCGGCCGACCTGGGGGCCGACCGCGTGACCGACTGCGTGGCGGCGAAGAAGCTCTACGGTGCGCCTGTCATGGTCGTCGACTTCGGCACCGCGACGAACATCGAGGTCATCGACGAGGACGGCGTGCTGCTCGGCGGCATGATCGCGCCGGGTTTGCATTTGGCCGCAAACGCCGTGTCGCAGGCGGCGGCGCAGCTTCCCCTTGTCGAGCTGAAAACGCCGAAGAGCGTCATCGGCACCACCACGCGCGATGCCATGCAATCGGGTATCGTCATCGGCGAGGTCGCGCGCATAGACGGGCTGATCGAGGCGGCCTGGCGCGAATTGGGCTACGAAACCAAGGTCATCGCCACGGGCTCTGACGCCGAGGCCATGACCGCGCTGTCGCAGCGCATAGATGCCGCTGATGACTTGTTGGGCTTGAAGGGGCTGTTGCTGCTGCACAAGCTGAACCGTCCGGGGAAGCGGAAGTAGCGACGTAAGGAATCGTCTCGCCGGCGTTTTTATGCCAGCTGCTCTTTTCGCAATGGAATTAGCTTGTGCCCTGCATCAATCGTAGGCGCATTCCCGCACTTCCACGTGCTACTATTCCACTAGAAAATTTACCTTGGCGAACGTTGGCTCGCCGGGCTGTCGTTTTGCATTGTGATTCGGAGGGCGTATGTTCAGCAAGCGTTTGACCGCTATGGTGCCCCAGGCTTTGAGGTTCATCGCCTCGAGCGTAGTGTTTCAATGGCTGGCTTTGGCCTGCAATATCGTCGTCATTATTTCGATCGGTCTGTTCGTCGGGTCGCTTATCGACGGGTCGGCCGATTCGTCATGGCTGGTCAGGCTTGGGGTTATTGCGGCCTTTGCCATCGTTATTCGCATCTTGTGCCTGTACGCGGCTAACCGCTGCGGCTTGCGGGCGTCGACCGAGGCGAAGCAGACCGTTCGCCGCGCCGTGTACGAGAAGCTCGTGCGCATGGGGCCTTCCTATTCCGAGAACGTCGCCACGGCCGAGGCCGTGCAGGTAAGCGTCGAGGGCTGCGAGCAGCTTGAGGCGTATTTCGGACAGTATCTGCCGCAGCTGTTCTATGCGTTGCTGGCGCCTATCACGCTGTTCTGCTGCCTGGCGCCGCTGTGCTTGCCGGCCGCCATCGCGCTGCTCATCTGCGTGCCGCTGATCCCGGCTTCCATCGTGGCCATCCAGAAGATTGCGCGCCGCGTGATGGGGAAGTATTGGGGCGCCTACACCGACCTGGGCGGGGCGTTCCTGGAAAATCTGCAGGGCCTGACCACGCTGAAGATCTACCAGGCTGACGAGCAGCGCCACCAGCTGATGAACGAACAGGCCGAAACCTTCCGTCAGGCGACCATGCGGCTTTTGCGCATGCAGTTGAATTCCGTCACCGTCATGGATTTCTTCGCGTACGGCGGCGCGGCGGTCGGCATCATCGTCGCGGCGGTGCAGTTCGCCTCGGGCGCGGTGCCGTTCTTCGCGGCGTTCGCTGTCGTGTTCCTTTCGGCGGAATTCTTCATTCCCATGCGCACTTTGGGGTCGTATTTCCATACGGCGATGGGCGGCATGGCCGTGGCCGATAAGATGTTCGCGATTTTGGACGCGCCCGAGCCCGATCAGGGGACGCGCGTCATCGATGCCGAGCGCGCCGATGTCGTGTGCCGCGGCGTGACATATTCCTACGACGGCGAACGCCAGGTGCTGCGGGATATCGACTTCGAAGCGCCGGCGGGAAGCTTCACCGGCATCGTCGGCGAATCTGGATCTGGCAAGTCAACGCTCGCGGGAATCCTGTGCGGGCGCAACGCCGGATATGCGGGCGAGGTGGCCATCGGCGGCGTTCCCCTTGCGGAGGCTTCACGGGCGTCGGTCTCGCGTACCGTGACCGTGGTGCCGTTCTCGAGCTACTTGTTCACCGGTACCGTG
>CAVBPP010000066.1:0-5747 GCA_963597295.1 Paratractidigestivibacter sp.
GGTGCCGGGTGTCGCGCGCGTGTCGTCGGGCTATAAATGCGAACGTGACCTGGACGAAATGGGGAAGGCTGCCATCGAGGCGCTGTCCGAGGTCGATGCGTTCCATACGTTCAAGGTGCAGGCGCGTCGCAACCATACCGACTTCGAGACGAATTCCATGGAGATGAATCGCCTGGTGGGAGCACAGCTGTGTGAGGCTTTCCCCGATAAAAAGGTGCAGATGAAGAACCCCGACGTGGAGGTTGGGGTCGAAGTGGTTCAGAACGCGTCGTATGTGTACGCGCGCAGCGTGCGTGGCGTCGGCGGCCTGCCGGTTGGGTCGTCGGGTAAGGTTGCGTGCCTGCTCTCGAGCGGCATCGACTCGCCGGTGGCCACATGGCGCATGGCGCGCCGCGGCGCCGTCTGCATCGGCGTGCATTTCTCCGGGCGCCCGCAAACCTCCGATGCGTCCGAGTATTTGGTGGATGATATCGCTCATATCTTGGAGAAGACGGGCTGCATCGCGCGCGTGTACGTCGTGCCGTTCGGCGATTACCAGCGAGAGATATCGCTTACCGTGCCGCCGCAGCTGCGCGTGATCATGTATCGCCGCCTCATGTTCAAGGTGGCTGAGGAAATCGCCCGTCGGGAGGGCGCGAAAGCCCTGGTCACCGGCGAGAGCTTAGGACAGGTGGCCTCGCAGACGCTCGATAACATCCGCTGCACCGACGCCGCCGTCGAGATGCCGGTTTTCCGCCCGCTCATCGGCACCGATAAGCTTGAGATCATCGATATGGCCCAGCAGGTAGGCACCTTCGACATAAGCTCGCAGGACGCGCCCGATTGCTGCACGCTGTTCATGCCGCGCAGCCCCGAGACGCATGCGAAGCTTGAGGATGTTCTGGCGGCCGAGGCGCTGCTTCCCTTCGCCGAATGGGTTCCCGAAATCGCCGATTCTGCAGAGCCTCACGATTACAAGTGCCCCGGCTATAAGCCGAAGAAGGTTCGCAAAGCCGCCGAACAGGCTTCTGAATAGGCAATATTCCAGTTTGATGTGACTTGCAGGCGCCATTTCGGCGCCTGCTGGCTTTCTGCTGGGTTTTTGCAGGGCGTCCAGCGGCGATCCGCTAGCTTTTCGCCGGAATCGGGGCATACCCTCGAACCCTAGACGTAAGGGGTTGGGTTGCATGGATTTCGCTTCGTATAGTTCGACGCTTCGTTCGCGGTTGCATTTGGGCGGGTATCGGCTGCCGGTGCTCATCGGATGCACGGTCGCGGCCATTTTGCTGATCATCGCCGTGGGCGTCACAGCCGCCAAAGCCCTTACCGAACCGACCATCAGCATCGATAAAAGCGCAAACGAGCAGGCGCAAAGCGAAGCTGTTGAGGATGCAACGCCCAAGACGCTGTTCGTGCATGTCGGCGGGGCGGTTGCGGCTCCCGGCCTGTATGAGCTGACGGAGGGCTCGCGCCTGCAAGCTGCCATAGACGCCGCCGGGGGATTCGCCGAGGGGGCGAACACCGACGCGCTGAACCTTGCGCGCACCGTCGCGGACGGAGAGCAGATCATCGTGCCGGTGTTGGCGGCCTCGGAGTCCGCGGATTCTTCGAGTTCTTCTAACGTTACGGCCGCGGCGGGCAGTGGGGCGACGGCTTCGGACAAGGTGAACATCAACACGGCCACCTCCGAGCAATTGCAGACGCTCAAGGGCGTCGGCCCGTCAATGGCACAGAAGATAATCGATGACAGAACGGCGAACGGCCCGTACAAAACCATCGAGGACTTAAAGCGCGTGAGCGGCATCGGCGATAAGAAATACGCGGCTATCTCGGCAAGCATATGCGTTGGTTAGGGCGTGCAGCCTTCGCTGTTTCGGCCTGCGACGATGATGGGGCTGCTGGGTCGCGGCGGCGGAATGGCGGCGCGGAATCGCCTGCTGAGACACGTGACTCGCACGGAAGTCGTAACGCTTTGGCACGGCCGTCCCTTCCCCTGATCGGCTTTCTGGCTTTCAGTCTTTGGGCGGGTGCAGCGGCTTCGTTTTATGGGTTGCTATCCGTCGGTTCCGCCGTTCGTTGGCTTGTTTCCTTGGTATGCGTCGTAGCGGCAATCGCCGTAATGGTGGCCGTTTGGCGGCGTAAGGGCGCCGCGACGCTGCTGTTCGTTGCGCTAGGGGCATGTCTGGGGATATGCCTCTCCTCGGTGAATCTTTGCGTTTGGGAAAGCCAGATCGGCGCTGCGGAGGGGAAGTCCGCTGAGTGGGATTGCGTTGCTGCGGCCGATGGGCAGACGGGTTCGTATGGCCAGACGGTCCTTGCCGACGTTTCGAGCGAGAAGGGCTCGTTTCGCGTTCGCATTTCCCTTGATTCGGGTGCAGACGCCGTGCGCTTCGGGGATAGATTCAGCGCTTGGGGGTCCATTAAGTCGCCAACGGAAACGCAGCGAGAAAGCTTCTGCAGCAAAGGGGCTGTCGGTTCGCTAAAGGCCTATAGCGTCGAGCCGGCGACGAAGACGAGCGTCGTCGGGCTTCTTGCGAAGGTGCGCAATCGGGCGATAGAGTTCCTGCAGCCGTTTTCCGCACGTGACGGCGGCGTGACGGCGGCTATCGTATGTGGGTGGCGCGGAGATTTGGATGACGGTGTTTACCGATCGTTCCAGGTGAGCGGCTTGGCACACATCGTCGCCGTGAGCGGTGCGCATCTGTCGCTCGTCGCGGCGTTCGTCGCGTCCATTCTGCGCGTCGCCCGGGCGCCAAGGTGGCTTTCCTGCGCGCTGCAGGTTGCGTTCGTGCTCGCGTACCTGGTGTTCACGGCGGTGCCGGTTTCAGCCATGCGCGCTGCTGTCATGACGCTTGCGGGCTTGACCGCCTGGACGGCGAAGCGTCGCCCGTCATCGTTGAATGCGCTTTCCATTTGCGTCATCGCGTTCATTGGCATCGATTCGACGACGGCGGTTTCGGTGTCGTTCGCGCTCTCGACACTTTCTACCTTGGGAATCGTCGTATTCGGCAGGCTGTTCTCGGCGTGGGCGGGAGAGCTGCTCCCGCGCTGTCCGTCCTTCGTTGTTGATGCCGTGTCCCTTACTGTGGCCTCCTCGCTTGTCGCAGCTCCGTTTTCTGCTGCCCTGTTCTCCCAGTTTCCCGTGGTGGCGCCCGTATCGAACGTGCTGACGGCCCCGCTGTTCGGGCCCGTATGCACGCTGGGGTTGCTGGCTTCCGCATGCGCCTTGGCCGTGCCAGGTATAGCCTTGATCGCGGGGAATGCCTGCTCATGGGCAACGTTTCTGCTCTGCAAGGTAGTCGGCTTCACTGCGTCGTTTCCCTGGGCGTCCGTTCCCGTTGACGTGTCAGAGGCCTTCGCGCTGTTCGCCTCGGCTGTCGTTTGCGCCGCTCTTTGGATTGCTTGGCCGGCTCCGCGGCAGGTTGATTTCGCTAAAGCGGGGGCATGCGCCGTGCCAGTGGTGCTCGTGATTGCGGCGTTGATTCTGTTCGGACCTAAACCGACCGAGCTCATCATGTTAGATGTGGGGCAGGGTGACGCCATCGTGCTGCGCTCGCGCGGCTCGACGCTTTTGGTGGATACCGGCAATCAGGACGCGAAGCTGCGTGAGGCGCTGGCCAGGCAGGGGATAAGCAAGCTGGACGCGGTGCTCATAACGCATCCGGATGACGACCATATGGCCTCGCTTCCGAGCCTTCGCGGCGTCGTCGAGGTGTCCTCGGTCATCGTAGCCGATGGCGTGGGGAAATGCGGGTGCGCGAACTGCAGGAAGCTGATCGCCAATGCCGATGGGTTGGTGGGACAAGACGGCGTGCGGTCGCTTTCCGCGGAGGACGTCATCAGCGTGGGGGATTGGAGGGCGACCTGCATTTGGCCGCGCGAGTTCACCGACGAGGGTGGCAATGCCGATAGCATCTGCCTGATGGCGCAGGCCGACCCTGACGGCGATGGCGAACCTGATGAGAGCGCCCTGCTCGTCGGGGATGCCGAGCATGATCAGCTTCAGCAGCTCATCGATGCGGGAAAGCTCGGCAACGTCGACGTTTACAAAGTGGGCCATCATGGATCGAAGAACGCCATAACGCAAGGTCAGGCGCAAACGCTGAGCCCGAAACTTTCGCTCGTCTCCGTCGGCGCGAATAACCGCTACGGTCATCCGAATGCGAAGACGACGTCCGCGCTCGAGGCTGCGGGCTCGACCATCGTCCGCACCGACGAATCGGGGGACATCGTTTGCGAATTCGGCGCAGGCGGCATAACGGTGCGCACGCTGCGGTAGAATGCGGGCATGGCAAACGACAAGAACAATCAACTGCTTCCCGCGTACCTGGTCGTGGGCGATGATGCCCTCAAGCGCGATCGCGTCACGGCACGGCTTCGCGCCCGCCTTGAGACGATGGGCGACCTCTCGTTCAATTCCGATACCTTCGATGCGACGGGGGAATGCACGGGCGCCGACATCGTGAACGCCTGCAACACCGTCCCCTTCGCAAGCCCCGTCCGTCTCGTTGAGGTGCGAGGCGGCGATAAACTGCTGAAGGACGATTCCGAGGCGTTGGTCGACTATCTGAAAGCGCCCTGCGAGACCACGGTACTGTGCGTGGTGGCCGAGAAGCTTGCGAAGAATACCCGCCTGTACAAGGCCTTCGCAGCGCTTGGTAAAACTGCTGTGATCAGTTGCTCCGCACCGACCGAGCGCGACATGCCGGCCATGGTGCGCGACATGGCGGTGTCCCATGGCGTGACGTTCACCCCCGCCGCCGCCCAAGCGTTGGTCGAGCTTGTCGGCGCGAACACCGTCCATCTGAACGCCGAAGTCGAGAAGCTCGCTCTCGCGCATTCCGAATCCGGCCCGGTCGGCGACCAGGAAGTGCGTTCGATGGTCACCCGCCAGGCAGAGGTGAAGCCTTGGCAGTTCGTCGACGCTTTCGCCGCGCGCGACACCAAAACCTGTTTGCTGTATTTAAGCCGAATGCAGTCGGTTTCGCCCCATGCGCTGCTGCCCATGTGCACGACGCGCATCCGCGAGCTCATCTGCGCTCGAAGCCTGGCCAAGCGCGGCAACGGCAACGCGGCCAACATCGCATCTGCCCTAACCGCCATCGCGAAAAAGCCGAAGGGCAAGTCGGCGGCGAAACCGCGCCCCGAATGGGCCTTCAAGAAGCATGTAGGCTGGGCCAGGAACTTCACTGCCGGCGAGTTGCGCGCGGCGCTGTCATCGGCGCGAGATACGGAGCGCGCGATGAAAAGCGGTGCGGACCCGAACGCTGCCTTCATGGAGTGGGTCGTCAACGTGACGGCGCGTAAAGCCTAGTCGCCCGCAAGGCCTAAACGCTTGCGTCAATCTTCTAGTAATGAAAAACGCCTTCGGGGCAATTCCCGAAGGCGTTTCCTTTTGAAAGCGTATGTCGCAGAAAGCGCTATTCGGCAGCTTCCTCGGCGCCTTCCTCGGCAGCGGCAGCGGCCTCTTCCTCGGCAGCCTTAGCAGCCTCGGCGGCCTTCTTGGCCTTTGCCTTCTCCTCTTCCTTCTGCTGCTTGGCGGCGCGCTTGGCCTTCTCCTCGGAAGCCTTCTTGGCGGCCTCGACGCGAGCGGCCTTGGCGGCAGCCTTCTTGTTGCCGTTGGAGGCGACCTTCTTCGGCTCGGGCTTCACGTAAGCGGCGCGCACCTCGTCGGTGACGATGGTGTTGGCCAGAGCCATGATGCCGGACTTGCGGTTGGCAGCCTGGTTCTTGTGGATGATGCCCTTGGAAGCGGCCTTGTCCAGCAG
>CAVBPP010000067.1:0-13013 GCA_963597295.1 Paratractidigestivibacter sp.
CGACGCTATCCTGTTCGCGATGGCCAACCCCACGCCCGAGATCTTCCCCGACGTGGCCCGCGAGGCCGGCGCCCGCGTGGTGGGCACGGGCCGTTCGGACTTCCCGAACCAGATCAACAACGTGGTCGCGTTCCCCGGCATCTTCAAGGGCGCGCTCGAGGCCCGCGCGACGCGCATCACCAAGCAGATGAAGCTGGCCGCCGCCGAGGCGCTGGCGGCGCTCGTGTCCGACGATCAGCTGTGCGAGGACTTCATCATGCCCGAGGCGTTCGATCCGCGCGCGGTCGAGGTGGTTGCCGCGGCCGTCGCCGACGCGGTGCAGGGTTAATCGTGAACTCGTTTTCGAATACGGGGATAGTCTCCGAGGTGCCGATGGGCGCCGGACGCGTTGCGGCCGGTGAGCGCGCGATTGTGACCGAGCGCCCTGCCGCTGTGCCCTCCGCTGCGGTTGCCGCAGGTCAGACAGCTGCCGAGGAGGCCCCTCGTGGCGTGTTCATCACGTTCGAGGGCGGCGACGGCGCCGGCAAGTCAACGCATATCCGCTTTCTGGCTAGCGTGCTTTCCCAGGCCGGGCGCGAGGTCGTGTGCTTGCGCGAGCCGGGCGGCACAGCCGTCGGTGAGCAGCTGCGCGGCGTGGTGTTGAACCCCGGCAACGAATCCATCTGCGATGCGAGCGAGCTTCTGATGTACGAGGCGGCGCGCGCCCAGCTGGTCTCCGAGGTCATCAAGCCCGCGCTCGCCCGCGGGGCCGTCGTGCTCTCCGATCGTTTTTATGATTCCACCGTGGCCTATCAGGGCTTCGGCCGCGGCCTTGACCGTGCGTTCGTCGACGCCGCCAACGCGTTCGCCTGCCAGGGCATCGTTCCCGATCGCACCATCTTGATGGTGGCGCCTTCGGCTGCCGAGGGCCTTGAGCGCGCGACGCGCCATGTCGGCGCCGATCGCATGGAGCGCGCCGGGTCCGATTTCCATGCTCGCGTGAGCGATGCGTTCTTGCAGATTGCCCGCGAGAACCCGGCCCGCATTCGCGTGGTGAGGTCCGACGGTCTGAAATCCGAAACGGCACGCAAGGTGTTTTCCCAGTTAAACGATCTGTTCGGTTGGATGGACGCCTTCGTTGCGGAAAACCCTCAGCACTTCGAGCGTCTGGACGTGCAGCGCAGCCACGAGGGCCGTATCAATTTGCGCGAAGACGGCGAAGCCGGCACGACGGGGTCTCTGTCCCCGGTTTCGGCCGGCGAGCATGACACGGCGGAAGGGCAGCGATAGCACGGTGGGCGACGCATTCGACAACATACTCGGCCAGCCGCAGGTGCGCGAATTCATGCGCGCCAGCGTGGCTTCGGGCCGCGTGAGCCATGCGTACCTGTTCTGCGGGCCCGCCGGCTCCAACAAGACGCTTGCCGCCTACGCGCTTGCGCAGGCGGTGCTGTGCCAACAGCCCGCGGCCGGGTCGCTCGCCCCGTGCGGGCAGTGCGATGCCTGTCGCCGCATCCAGCGCAAGAAGCATCCCGACGTGCGCTTTTACACGCCGGAGGGCGCGGCGGGCTACTTGGTCGAGCAGGTTCGGGAAATCGTATCCGATGTGTCGCTTGCGCCCATCCAAGCAAAATCGAAGGTCTACATCCTCGACCGAGTGGATCTGCTGGGCACCCAAGCGGCCAACGCGTTCCTCAAAACGCTTGAGGAGCCGCCGGCCGATGTGGTGCTCATACTGCTGGCCCGTACGCGCGAGAGCGTGCTTCCCACCATCGTGTCGCGCTGCCAGGTGGTGCCGTTTCGCACCATCCCCGCGTCCGAGGCGGCCGGCATCGTCCGGCAGAACTCCGGCGCGTCCGACCTGCAGGCGCGCATCGCTTTGCAAGCCTGCGACGGGTCGCTTACGCGCGCGGTCGAGTTTCTGCGTTCGAACGAGCGCTTGGAATTCCGTTCGCGCATCGTCGAGATCATGGGGCTTTTGGCCCGTGCGGACGATTGGGATGTCATTCAATATGCATCTGAGCTAGTAAAACGCGTAGAGCTTCCGCTTGACGAGGTTCGTGCCGAGCAGGAGCAGGAGCTTGCGGACAACGCGGACTTCCTGGCGAAATCGGCCATCCGCCAGATAGAGGCGCGCAACAAGCGCCAGCTGACAGCCAAAACCCGCGAGTCGCTTCGTCAGCTCACCGGCATCGTTCGGTCGTGGCTGCGCGACTTGATGGCCCTTTGCGCAGGCGCGGATGATGTGATCGTGAACTCCGACGTGCTGCCCGCGCTCCAGGCCGCCGCGGAGCGCACGGACGTGGCGCGCGCGAGCGCCGCCATTTCGGCCGTCGACGTTTGCGACGAGTCGTTTACGTATAATGTATCCCCTGAAACCTGCATCGATTCGATGTTCCTTGAAGTCAGAGATTTGCTGTACGCCCCGGCGCCCGTGTTCGCCGCGCGCGCTTTGAAGATAAGGGAGGTGAGGCGCTAGATGACCCGCATCGCGCCCGTTAATTTACCGTACAACCCGAAAACGCTGTGGTTCGACGCCTGCGATATGGAGCTTTCCGTCGGGCAGGACGTCGTGGTGCAGACGGCCCGCGGCACCGAATTCGGCACCGTCGCCGAGGAGGTTTTCGAGGCCACGCCCGAGCAGATGAAGAAGCTGAAGACGGCCCTTAAGCCCGTCACGCGCGTGGCCACCGATGAGGACCGCGCCCGCGCGGCCGAGCTTGAGCAGAAGGCGGCCGACGCGCTGCCGTTGTTCAAAGAGCTGGCGGCGGAAACTTCCGAGGAGATGCGCCCTGTTTCGGTGGAATACCTGTTCGACGGCGACAAGGCGGTGTTCTACTTCGAGTCGGAAAACCGCGTTGACTTCCGCGAGCTGGTGCGCGCGCTTTCCTCGAAGCTGCACATTCGCGTGGACATGCGCCAAATAGGCGTGCGCGATGAGGCACGGATGGTCGGCGGCCTGGGCCATTGCGGTCAGGAGCTGTGCTGCAAGCGCTTGGGCGGCGAGTTCTGCCCGGTGTCCATCCGCATGGCCAAGGAACAGGACCTGTCGCTGAACCCGCAGAAGATTTCCGGCGTATGCGGTCGCTTGATGTGCTGCCTGCGTTACGAGTACGAGGCCTACAAAGACTTCAAGAGCCGCGCGCCGAAGAAGAACGCGACCATCGAAACGCCCGATGGTCCCGCGAAAGTGGTCGACTTGGACGTGCCGCGCGAGGTGGTGTCGCTGCGCCTTGAGGGCGAGAAGCCGGTGAAGGTTCCCCTGTCCGATTTCGACGAGCCCGAAGAGGGAAATCGTCCCAAATGCGTTGGCTGCGACGCGTGGGAGCGCGCGTGCGCCCCGGCCGAGAACATGTTCGCCGGCGGCATGGCCACGCTTGCGACCCCCGACCTTAACGGCAAGGACCAGTTGGCCGACCGAACCGCCGTGCGCCATGTGCCGGGCGGCAAGAAGCGCGACGCCGACGAGGGCTCCGGCCGTTCCCGCAATGGCAAGCAGAGCCGTCGTGGAAAGCGCGGCAAGGGCTCTTCAGGATCGCAGGACGGCGAGCAGAAGCAGTCGCAGCAGCAGGCGCGCAAGCCGCGTCGCCGCCGCTCGACCAAGGTGAGCGCCGACGGGCAGACCACGGTGCAGACCGAGGCGGCCGAGTCGAAGCGCACGCAGGCGCAGGCGGCGGAAGGCTCCGGCGAGCAGCGCGAAGGTGGCCGCAAGCGTCGCGGCGGCCAGGGCAAGCGCCGCGGCCAGGGCGGGCAGGGCAACCAGAATGCCCAAAACGGCCAGAGCGGCCAGGGCAATTCCGCTCGCAACGGCAAATCAGACGGCAAGCGCTCGGGCGAGGGCAAGCAGAAGCAGGCGGGCGACAAGCAGCGTCGAGGCGGAAAGGGCGGCCAAGCGCAGGCCGGCCCGCGCCCCGGCCAGAAGTCCTCTGGGCTCTCGCGTCAGGCCGACGCGGGCGCGTCCGGTGCCGCGAAGGGCTCCGAGCAGGGCAAACCCGCTGGTCAGTCGCATCGCAGCCGCCGACGTCGCAGCCATCGCGGCTCGGGGTCGAACGGCGGCGCGAATGGCGCTGCGAACGGCTCCGGCGCAAACGGCGGCAACGCCAACAAAGAATAGAACGGCAGCTAGGCAACTCAACGAAGCGCGCCTGCGCGACGCGATACTAAGGAGATGGCAATGAGCAACGGAAACGAACTGCTCACCGACCTGTATCAACTTACGATGGCCCAGGGCTACTGGAAGACGGGCCAGGGCGAAACAGAGGCGTGCTTCCATGCCTACTTCCGCGATTACCCGTTCCATGGCGGCTATGCGATCGCGTGCGGCATCGACCAGCTCGCGAGCCTTATCGATGACTTCGCGTTCTCGTCGTCGGACATCGAATACCTGCGCGGGCTGACCGCACCTGCCGGCGGCCCGCTGTTCGCCGATGACTTCCTAGAATACCTTTCCACATTCAAGCTACGCGTGAACGTGGATGCGGTTGCGGAAGGGACCATCGTGTTCCCGCATGAGCCGCTCGTGCGCGTAACCGGCCCCATCATGGATTGCCAGCTTATCGAAACACCGCTTCTGAACTGCATTAACTTCGAAACGCTCATTGCCACCAAGGCTTCGCGCATCTGCTTCGCGGCCAAGGGGCGCCCCGTCGCCGAGTTCGGATTGCGCCGCGCTCAGGGTGCCGGCGGCGGCATGTGGGCGAGCCGCGCCGCGGTCGTGGGCGGTTGCGCTTCCACGTCGAATGTGCTTGCAGGCAAGGAATTCGGCCTGCCGGTGTCGGGCACGCACGCGCATTCGTGGGTGATGTCATTTCCCGATGAGCTGACCGCGTTTCGCGCTTATGCCGAGCAATTCCCCAACAATTGCGTGCTGCTGGTTGACACATATAACGTTGAGCAGGGCATTCGCAACGCCATCACCGTCGGGTTGGAGATGGCGGACCGCGGGCAGAAGCTCGCGGGCATCCGCATCGACTCGGGCGACCTGACCTGGCTCGCCAAGCAGGCCCGCCGCATGTTGGACGAGGCGGGGCTTACTGATTGCGGCATCGTGCTGTCGAACGACCTTGACGAGCACACCATCAGATCCATCTTAGACGAGGGCGCGCCGGTGAACAGCTGGGGCGTGGGCACGAAGCTGGCCTGCGCTTTCGACCAGCCGACGCTCGGCGGCGTGTACAAGCTTTCGGCTACCCGTGCCCCCGGCGAGAGCGAGTGGACCGACCGCCTGAAGATCAGCGAGTCGGCCGCGAAGCTGACGGTGCCCGGCGTGCTGGACGTTCGCCGTTACTATTTCGAAGACGGGCACATCGCCGGCGACATGGTGTTCGATACGAACAGCGGGGTGGGGCGCGAGGTCATCGTCGACCCGATGGACGACCTTCGTCAGAAAAACCTTGCCGGCAAGCGCTTCGAGACGCTGCTCAAGCCGCTCGCACGCGAGGGCAAGTTGGTCATCGGGCCTGCCGACCGAGACGCCATGGCAGCCCGCGACCGCGCCGCGGCAGGGCTTGAGTGCCTTGACGAAACGCAGAAACGCCTGCTGAACCCGCATACGTATCCCGTCGGCTTGGAATATGGTCTTTGTGAGCGCCGACGTGCGCTGGTTGGCAAGCTACGCGGCATCGCATAGGGTATAGTGAACGGTGCGCCGCACAAGGGAAGCGGCGCTTTGATAGGACATCGAACGAAGGGGCCTCATGATCCGCATCATCACCGACTCCGTAGCTTCCATTCCGAAGGAAATGGCCGATCAGCTGGGCATTCAGGTTGTGACCCTGTTCGTCAACAAAGACGGCGTCGAATATCGGGACGCCACCATGGACCTGGACGCATTCTATGAGGATATTTACGATATGATCGACAATATCCCCACGTCAAGCCAGCCTTCCCAAGCGGAATTCGAGGCGGTATTCGAGGAAGCCGCCCAAGCGGGTGACGAGGTGCTGGGCATTTTCATGTCGTCGAAGATGTCCGGAACCTTCGACGGCGCCCTTCGTTGCGCCCGTGCCGTGGCCGCGCGCCATGCGGGCTTCAAGTTCGCCATCGTCGATTCAACGTCGAACAGTTTCGATGAGGGGCTGGTCGTGATGGAGGCCGTGGCGGCGCGTGATGCCGGCGAGAGCCTTGAGGGCTGCGTGCGCGTGGTCGAGCATGCCATTGGCTGCACGCGCTTCCTGTTCACCCCCGAATCGCTGACATTTTTGCAGAAGGGCGGGCGCATCGGCGGCGCGGCGGCGCTTCTGGGCAATCTGATTCAGCTGGCCCCGGTGCTCACCGTGCGCGATTCCGAGGCGACCACGTTCGCGAAGGTTCGCACGCGCAAGAAGGCGCTCGACAAGATAATCGCCATGCTGAAAGAAGATATGGAAAACCACGGCCTGCGAGACATCGTTGTGCATTACATCGGCGACAAGACGCCGGCGGTCGAGTGGGCGCGCGACGTGATAGAGCCCCTGATCGGGCGCAAGGTGCATGTCCTGCCGGTAAGCCCCGTCATCGGGCTGCACGTCGGCCCTGCCGTCGGCATCGCGTACCAATGTGTGCAAACCATAGCGGGAAAGCTCACCACCTCAAACGTCGAGCTCACCGTCACGGCATAACGTGTATCATCTGAAGTAAGCAATTTCACGGCGGCAACTCAGCCGCCGTGCCTATTTGAAGGGCGCCGGATCTGCCGGCAGAAGCCTCGGACCTCAATGCCCCGCGCGCGGGCGCAACGGAAAGGAACGCAATGGAAGCCTCACCGAAGTGCAACCTCATCATCGACTCTTGCTGCGACTTGCCCTATGACATGGTCAATCGCCCCGGCGTTCAGCTGCTGGAGTTCCCCTACATCGACGAGGAGGGCGAGCATTCCGACGACTTCTACCAGTCCATCACGGCGCATGATTTCTACGAGAAGATGCGCGGCGGCTCGAAGCCCTCTACGGCGCAGGTGCCCATCACGAAGTTCCAGGAGATGTTCTCCGCCGCCATCGAATCGGGCGTGCCGACCGTGTACCTCAGCTTCACGAGCGGCCTTTCCGGTAGCTACAACACGGCCGTCATGGTGCGCGATCAGCTGATCGCCGAAAACCCCGACGCCGAGCTGTACGTTGTAGACACGTGCCTGGCGTCCGTTGCCGAGGCGCTTTTGGTGTACGAGGCCATCAGCCAGCGCGATAACGGCATGAGCGCGCGCGAGCTGGCCGAATGGGCCGCCGAGGCACGTTACTTCATCGACGCGGAATTCATGGTGGACGACCTGGAAGCGCTGCGCCGCGGCGGCCGCATCCCGAATTCCGTCGCCTACGCCGGCTCCAAGCTCGACGTGAAGCCGCTGCTCAGCATCACCATCGAGGGCAAGCTTTCGCTGGTCGGCGTCGCGCGTGGCCGCAAGAAGGGCATCAAGCAGCTGGTGGAATACGCCAGCAAGCGCATGAGCGACAAGATGCCCGGCCGCCATGTGGTCATCGGCAACGCTGACTGCCCGAAGGATGCCTCGCGCCTGAAGGAGTTGCTGCAGAAAGAGGACGAGCATTTGCTGTTCTTGGAAAGCAGCATCGGGCCCGTCATCGGCTCGCACGTGGGCCCGGGCATGGTTGCCGTGGTGTTCTGGGGCGGCGACAAGCGCGAGGACCTGTCGGTTGCCGACCGCATCGCGCGCAAGATCAAGAAGGAGGACTAGCCCATGGCAAAGAGGTCCTTTGCATACGCGGGAAACCGCGAAGTGGGGAATATGGTGTCCGGACGCATGACGGCCGCCGGCTGGCAGCGCGTGGAGGACTATGGCGCCGCCGATGCGGTGTTCACGTACTTCACGGTGCAAAGCGCCCTTGAGGACGCATTCTTCGGCGATGAGGGCATCATCCAGGCAGCACGCAAGGGCACGCTGCTCATCGACCTGTCGTGCACTACGCCTACGTTCGCGCGCGAGGTTGCGGCCATGGCCACCGTCACAGATTTGGTGGCAGTTGAGGCGCCGCTTATCGTGCAGGATATGGCCGCACCCGACGCATTCGGCGCACGTGAGAACCTGGCGTGCCTGGTCGGCGGCGAAGAGGACTTCGTCGAGAAGGCCCGCCCTGTGCTCGATATCCTGTTCGCCACGGTGACCGATGCCGGCGGACCTGGGTCTGCGCAGTTGGCCCGCGCGGCGTACAGCCTGCAGTCGGTTTCGCAGGTCGTGTCCGCCATCGAGGCCGACGCGCTCTACCATGCCGTGCGCACGTCGTCTGACATGGGCGAGCTTTCCGGCATGCGATCCGGCGCGCTATCGCCGATGGGCGATGCGCTGCTAACCGCCGTGACCGAGGGTCGCTTCGAGGGCACCTACACGGTTGAGATGCTGATGGCCGAGCTGACCGCGGCGCTCACCACGGCTGACGACGCTGACCTTATTCTGCCGCAGTCCGAGGCCGCGCAGCATCTGCTTGAGCTTCTGGCCATTATCGGCGGCGCCGATAAGGCGCCTTCGGCGTTGTCGCTGGTGTATCGCGAGGAAGAGGCTTGCGCGGAAGCCGGGCTCGATTGGTCGCGCGCCGAGGCGACCTACGGCGAGCACGACCATGCCCACGACGACGATGACGATGCCTCTTGCGATGACTTCGGCGAGGCGGGCTTCATCGAGGACGACGGCATGACCGGGGCATACCCCGGCTATAACGGCCTTCCGTATTCCTCGAACTAAATGGACTTCGAATCTGAGCTTTCCCAGTGCATGCTGTGCCCTCGCGCTTGCGGGACCGACCGCACGCGTGGCGGGCGCGGCGTGTGCGGCGCCGGCGCGGCCCCGGTTGTGGCCCGCGCGGCGCTGCATCAGTGGGAAGAGCCTCCCATCAGCGGGAACCGCGGCAGCGGTACCATATTCTTCTCGCATTGCCCTCTTCGTTGCGTGTATTGCCAGAACCAGGTTATCGCTTGCGGCGACGCGGGCGTGCCCGTGAGCGTCGAGCGCATCGCGGATATGTGTCTTGATCTGCAGAGTCAAGGTGCGCTCAATATCAATTTCGTCACGCCGACGCACTATGCGCCGCATGCTCGTGCAGCCGTTCGATTGGCGCGCAGCCGCGGCCTTGCGCTTCCCATCGTGTGGAACACTTCCGGCTATGAAACCGTTCAGGCCGTTCGCGATAATGCGGGAACGGTGGACGTTTACCTGACGGATTTCAAGTACGCGGACGCTCAGTTGGCGCTGCGCTATTCGGGTGCGAAGAATTATACGCAGGTGGCGCTGGCCGCACTAGACGAGATGGTGGCGCAGGTGGGACGCTCGCAGGCGGACGAGGTCGATGGGGCGCCGCGTATGACGCGCGGGGTTGTCGTTCGCCATCTGATGCTGCCCGGGGCGCTGGAGGATTCGAAGCGCGTGGTGCGCACCGTGTGGGAGCGTTACGGCAACGACGTGCTGCTTTCCCTGATGAACCAGTACACGCCGGTGCTCATGCAGGCGGCACAAGCGGGGGATGCGTGGGCGCAAACGCAGCTTGAGCGCTGCCCCGAGCTGGCGGGCCGCGTGCCCGATGCGGAATACGAGGAATTGCTCGACTTCGCCGATTCACTCGGCATCGACGACTACTTCTGGCAGGCGGGCGGCGCAGCCGAGGAAAGCTTCATCCCGCCATTCGACCTGACGGGCGTGAAGTAGCCCGGCGTGCGCGCAGAAGCCTGGCGGGGATGTGCGGAAGCAAATGGTTTACGAGATAGAAAAAGGCCGCCTGAGCAGGCGGCCTTTCGATGTTGATGCAAGCTTATTCGCTTAGCGGACCTCGTCCTGGGCGTTGCCGCACAGCACGACGAGCACGATCGGGATGATCGAGCTGAACACGCAGTTGAGAACGGCCTCGAAGATGCCCGAGCCG
Source organism: Paratractidigestivibacter sp. (assembly GCA_963597295.1). GTDB lineage: Bacteria > Actinomycetota > Coriobacteriia > Coriobacteriales > Eggerthellaceae > Senegalimassilia. The sequence goes on from CAVBPP010000067.1 coordinate 9,819, forward strand.
CCGGAGACGATCATCGAGACGCCCGAGATGATGTTGAAGACGATGTCGATGTAGCAGATGATCTTGAACGGGCCGATCTTGGTCGGGTCGTTCGCGCCGCGCACGCCGAGCGCGCCGACGAAGATGTAGAGGATGGCCTCGAGGATGGCGGCCACTCCGATGCCGACGGACATGGTGCTGGCCAGGTAGGAATAGCCCTGATACTCGATGGTCTTGCCGCTGACCGTGCCGGATCCGACGATCATGAGCAGGCCGACGGCCGCTAGAAGGGCGCCTGCCACGATGGCGATGATTGCCAGAACCTTGATTGCTTTACGAGAACCGCTCATGATGCATCCTTTCCTTGGATTTCAAGCGATCAGCGAGGGGTTTCCAATCCGCTTCGCTGTTCGCTCCCTTTACCTTCATTATCTCACAGCAAGAACGTACGAATGCCGCAAACCTTCCATTTCACCCTTGCTTTCAGCCAAGATAAAGGGTGCGGGGAAGCGGTGAGGTGCGTGCGGGACTCGCGGGGCTTGTTTGAGCCGTTTCAGCGGGCAAGGCCGGCAATATTTCATTTGGCGAATTGGGCGCGTTCGCGTATACTGTTCGGGCGCATAATCGCGCCGGCGTGACGCAACGGTAGCGTAGCAGTTTTGTAAACTGCCTGTTGCAGGTTCGAATCCTGTCGCCGGCTCCATGTTTTCCCAGGTCAGAGCTTTGTCGGCTCTGGCCTTTTTGTTTCGTGGAACAAATCGTGCCTAAAATGTGCAATAAACTTCGTTGAAACTTGCCGAAATTCTGTCACGGCCGTATTCCGAAGCGGCGAGGGGGCGTTCAGGAGCGTCGTGGGTTTTCGACTGCCGTTCCCTCGCCCTCGTTTTATTTTGCATGCATGAAAAAGGGCGCCGCGGCCGTATCGTGAACGGTAGCGGCGCCCTTTGGGCGGCGATGCGGCTCAGGCCAGCGCGCTCGCTTTAGAAGCAGAACGCCGGCGAAACGCCCAAGCACGAGTCGGAGGTTGTGCCATGAGCCGTGGTCCCTTCTTTGCTGTGGACCTCGGAGAAGCTGCCGGACCATGCCCCCGTCGTCAGCATCGGCGAGCGCAGCCACCAGCACATCTTGTCCTCAACGCCCGAAGCGTTGTTGTATGCCCGCGTTTGCAGTTTCAGGCATTCGTATCCGACTGCGGGTTTGGAGCTCCCATCTTCCCTCTGCTCCCTTGGCGTGTAGGTGACCCCTTGCGCTTTATAGAATGCGTACTGCGAACCTTCTCCGCAGATCAGGTCTCGAATCGCCACTCCCGTGACCTCGCTGAAGCAGGGCAGCCAGAACTTGTTCTGAGAGGAAGTCTGCTCGCTGCTGCCGTCGCCCTTCGATGACTTCTTGCTCACGCTCAAAATCTTGTCGGTGAAAGCGACGTCGAAGCTGTTGTAGATGCTGCCGCCCTCTTGCATCTCCGTGCGCAGTTTGCTTTCGGCCCAACCGCCGGTGTTCGTCGAGTAGTTGGTGTATTCCTCGCCTGAATCGTCGATGCCTTTCGTGCCTTCATCCAGCTTGTCATTCATGACGTAGCAGCTGGTCAGCACATGAGCGGCCTGGAAGGTGATGCCACAGCCCTCGTTGTCGTGGTCGCCCACTTGCAGGATACGGAACTCGACGTACTTGTTGGCCTCCTGGGCTTGGCCGGATGCGTCGACGGTGGATCCGTTCCAGCGGGTGTATAGGTGCATGGAGTCGCTCTCAAGGTAGCCGTTGTATTCGGCGATGACGGTTTCGTTGCCGTTCTTGATGGCTGCGACGTCGGCATCTATCTGCGACATGGTTTTGGTCACGCTGGCCTCCGGATCTTCGGTGCAGGGGGTGCCCAGCCAGTAACCCATCGGGCTCCACTTCGCGTACAGTGTCATGTCGGAGGTAATGGGCGTGTCGAAGTCAAATGCCTGTTTGCAGTCCTTGTCTATGTACCAACCGGCGAATTCGTAATCGCCGTGGTCGTCCAAGACGGGGTAGGCGGCACTCCCGTCCTCGGTCACCTGCTGGCTTTCGACGGTTATGCCCTCGACGCCGGTATCGAAGCTCACGGTGTAAGTGTAGCGGTCGCGCGAGGCGGTCACCTGCATGGGCAGGGTTAGCTCGCCGTCGTTGTCCTTCAGCTGTTGCAGCAGGTCATCGCTAAGCTTTTGGGTGCTCCATTCGGTGGAATACCCGCTGCCTGCTTCGAGCGCTTTATCGGGTAGGCTTGCGGTCCACTTGCTCAGGCTGTCAGGCGCTTGGATTGCGGTGACCGCGTAGGTGGTGGCAGTGTCGTTCGCGACGGTCAGGCTGTTGGAAATAACCTCGCCGTTCTGGTTGACCGTAACCTTGCTGGAGCAGGTTAAGCCATCGAGCTCGCTTGCGGCGTAGGCTGCGTTCGTGACGAACTGACCGAAGCATAGCGCCGCCACCAGGCCGGCAATGGCCGCCGCGGCGAAGAGCTTTGTCTGCGACGAACTTGTTGCGTAGACGCCGGTCTTGGTGCCTGAGGCCGTGCCCGAGAGCCTCAGGCTCGCGCGAATCAGCGCGAACGCGGCGAAGGCGATCGCCAGCAGGCCAAGCATAAGGTACAGCGCGGCGTCTCCGGTTTTCGCGGTGCTGCTCGCGGACGCCTGCTGGGCAGCTTGCAGCGTTATGGTCATGCTGCCGTCGACGGTGAAGCTTTTCTCGGCCGCGAAAGCGCAGGCGGGCGCTGCCATCGAGAACATAGAGCAGACTGCGAGGCCGATAAGCGACGTCGTCGCGAATGGCAGGGCGCGCTTGCGGGCATGGTTGGGTTGCTGCATCGTATGGACCTCCTAGCGGGATGGGGGTTGATATCCGAATTCTATCGTGAAATTGTTTCCGCTTAGCGCCGAGACGGCGATATTCGGCCTCTCTGCGAGCGGAAATGCGGAAGGGGAAACCTCTACTTCGCCGTGTCGAACTCGTAGACGAACATGCGCTCCGGCAAGATGGATGTTTCGGGGTCGTAGGTGCGCTCGGCGGCCCGTCGCATGCCCCGGTGCTCGTAGTATTCCCAGGTGCAGGTGGTGTCGGTGAACAGATAGCCCTTATCTGCGCCCTGGCTTTGCAGGTACTGCATTGCGCCTGTCATCAGTTTCGTGCCGACGCCATGGCCGCGCGTTTCCGGCGACACGATGAACACGACCAGCTCGAAGTTGGGGTCGCAGCCCG
>CAVBPP010000068.1:0-3829 GCA_963597295.1 Paratractidigestivibacter sp.
GGAGGAAGCCGCACGTCAGGCCGCCGAAGCTGCTGCCGCCGCGGAAGCCGCAGCAGCCGAGAAGGCCGCCGCCGAAGCCGAGGCCGCCAAGGCGGAGTCCGAGAGCTCCAGCAATGCGAGCGAAACTTCCTCCAGCACGAGCGAAGGCGGATCGGTGAGCGCGCCCTCCTCCGACGGCGCCGACTGGTCTTCGGACAAGGCGACGTTCGTGTCCGAGTGGGCTGGCCGCATCGACGCCTACCTTTCCGGGTCGCCCATGGCCGGTACCGGTCAGGTGTTCGCCGAGGCCGCGTGGGACTACGGCGTAGATCCGCGCTGGTCGCCCGCCATTTCCAACACCGAAAGCTCGAAGGGCCTGTACTGCTTCTCCAGCCATAACGCATGGGGCTGGGGATCTGAAAGCTGGGATAGCTGGGAAGACGCCATCCGCGACCACGTGGCCGGCCTGGCACGCGGCTACGGCTATACCATATCGGTAACGGCAGCTAAGAAATATTGCCCACCGAACTGGGAACACTGGTATAACGCCACGTCAGCGCAAATGGAAATGATCTAGCGCTTCGGCAGCAGTTTGATGGATGCGGAAAGCCCCCAAGTTCTCATGAGCTTGGGGGCTTTTGCTTGACGGCGATTACGGCCGGCATTGAACGGTTACGACGAGAAGCTTATCGCGCGAGGTTCGCGCCTCACCGAAACCGATTACAGAAGAGGGCCTCGTGCACAGCGAATGCGCCAAAACGGACCACCGCAGGGCCTCGTGGCTAATCCTTCTTCGGCTTCGGCAGCGCGAAGAGACCGATAGCCAGTGCTAAAACCGGCACGGCGCATTGCAGCCAGAAGCTGAAGTCGAAACCGGCCAAGTCAACGCCAAGCGCGTTTTGCGATGTCATGGCCATAGCGGTGATGAACAGCGATGCCGACATGCTGCCGAACACCTGGCGAAACGACGTCGTGATGGCCGAAGCCTGCGCCAAATCTTCGTTGCCAAGCGTCGTGCATGCCCACGCCGTCATGGGCATCATCAGGCACGAGATGCCGATCATGCGCACACCGTACAGCACGGTAACAACCCATTCAGGCACGCTGGCCGGAATGCTGGCAAATGCGACAGTGCCCACGAAAATAAGCACGCAACCTGCGACGATGAGTCTCCAAGGGCCATGCTTGTCAAGATAGCGCCCCGTGATGGGGTTCATAACGCCCATCATGATGGCGCCCGGCAGGATGGTTAGGCCCGAAACGGTCGCAGATTGCCCCTGAATGTCCTGCACGAACAGCGGCACCATGATCGACGGCGCCATGAACGCCACGTGCGAAAGCACGACGAGCAGCGTCGACACGGCGAAGGTGCGGTTGCGGAAGCACGCGAGCTTGAGCAACGGGTTCGGAATGCGCAGTTGTCGACGCGCGAAGACGAACAGAAACGCAACGCCAACAAGCGTGGTCGCAAGCGCACCGGCCGAGAAGGTGCCATCCGATTCGATGACCGAGATCCCCACCATAAGCGCAATGAACCCGACCAAATACAAAAGCGTCGAAGCCGGGTCGAACTTGACCGGCTGATCTGGGCGTTTCACCACGTCGGGCAGCGAAAGCGCCGTAAGCACGATAACGGCGATGGCGATGGCGCCCAGGATGTAGAACATAGATCGCCAACCCCAAAGATCGATCAGAAAACCGCTGATGGTAGGCCCAATTGCCGGCGCGAACCCGATGATCATGCCGACGATGCTGGTCGCGCGTCCGTATTGGCTTTTGGGGTACACGTTGAGCGCCACCAGCTGCACGAGCGGCAGGCAGATGCCCGCGCCGCCCGCCTGCACCAATCGCGCCGCAAGCAAGCACGGGTAGTTCGGCGCGAAAATGGCCGCAATGCAGCCGATACCGAAGCTGGCCATGGAGGCAAGGAACAGCTTCTTTGAATCGAAACGGTTCATCAGAAACGCCGTAAGCGCGCTGATCAGGCCCAACGTGAAGATATACCCCGTCGTTAGCAGCTGACCCGCGGAAGCATCGATGGCGAACTCCGCCATGATGGTGGGCAAAGCGGCGATGAGCATCGACTGCGTGATGCAGGCGGCCGTGGTGCCGGTGACCATGATGCCGAGCACCGCTCGACGTTTGCGCGGAGGCAGGCCGCCCTCGTCGCGAGTGGTGTCAGAATTCGCTACGTCGGTCACGGGCGCAGACGACGCTGACGATGCGGAAACGGGTTCGACGGCCCGAACGGGCTCGCCCGTCAAGGCCCCATCGTCGGCGGATTTCAACTGGTCTATTTCAGCGGCATTTTGCATAAGGTGATAGTAGTAGGACGGGCGGAACGCGGCGGGAAAAGCATCAAACGCGCACGACCGTCATAGGCGAGGCTTCGACGACCTGCGCCGCGGCTACCGCAACTTTGCGCGACGTTGTTTCCAGTCGGGCATGAAGGTGTCCATGAGCTGGTGAAACTTAGGGCCGTGACCGCGTTCCAGCAGATGGCACAGCTCGTGCACCACCACGTATTCCAGGCATTCCGGCGGGTAAAGCGCCAGACGCACGTTGATGCAGATACGGCCAGTCGAGGGCTGGCAGCTGCCCCAACGACTGGTCATGTTGCGATACGCCAGCTTGCCGGCCTTCACGCCCATGATGGGCTCCCATGCCGCGATGAGCGCGGGCACGCACGCCTGCACGACGGCCTTCCACTGCGCCACCTGGGCGGGGCTTGCGGCCGACGCCTGCGCCATGGGGGTTTCGGAGATGCGCGCCATCTGGGCGCGGATCCAGTCCTGCTTGCGGCGGACGAAATCGGCCACCTCTTCACGGCGCATCCACTTCGGGGCGGACACTTCCACGTGGTCGCCGTCGCGGGAAATGCGCAGGTTCAGGTTCTTCACGCTTTTATGCGACAGACGCACCTCTATACCGTCGACTTCGAAAACCTCAGGTGGGAGCTGCTTTTTCTTCCGCGCCCCCGAACGCGAAGCCGTGCCGCGCGACACCGACGAGGCCGCACGTTTCCCAGCGGGCGCCAGCGTTTTCGGGTCCACGTGACGAACGCGCACGGGACCGGATTGGTTACCTTTGTTCGGCACGGGCGTTACGCCTCCAACGCGATGTCGTAAGCGACGTTGCGCGGCAGACTGAACTCGGCGGCCAGCGCCTTCGCTATTTCCTTGTTGCGCTTGCCCTCGGCCTTCAGCTCGGCCGCGCACACACGGGCCGCGTCCTCGGCGTTCGCGGCGGCTACCTGGCCTTCCTCGGCATTCGGGCCGTCGATGACGATGACTATCTCGCCCTTGATGGCTCCCTCGGCGGCACGGGCAGCGAACGCATCGCGCAGCGCGGGCAACGCATCGCGCACGACTTCCTCATGCAGCTTGGTCAGCTCGCGGCACACGGCGGCCTCGCGCAGCGGGAACGCCTCGGCAAGCGCCGTCAAGGCCCCCACCAGGCGATTCGGGCTTTCGTAATAGATGAGCGCCGCATCAAGCGTTCGCACAGCTTCAAGCGCGGCCTTCTGCTCGCCGGCCTTGCGCGGGAAGAAGCCCCCGAAGTAGAAGCGCGCGTTCGTGCAGCCGCTGGCAACGTAGGCCGTGGCCGTGGCGGTAGGCCCGGGCAGCACCTCGACGGGCGCTGCGGCCTGCCGGCATGCGCGCACCAAGCGAAGCCCAGGGTCGGACACGCCCGGCATGCCGGCATCGCTGCAGTACGCGATAACCTCACCTGCGATAACGCGCGCAACGATGCCGTCGGCACGCGCCCCGATAAGCGCTTCATCCAGGCGTTCCAGCCGCTTCTCGATGCCGAACGCAGCCAGCAGCTTGCCGGTAACACGCGTATCCTC
>CAVBPP010000069.1:0-16825 GCA_963597295.1 Paratractidigestivibacter sp.
AGGGCTGTGGGATGCCGATGCGGGCATCGGCGCCGCCTTCGCCGACATCGAGCAAGCGGCCGAAAGCTGTCGGTTCCGCGATTGCAAACACGAGAACGAGCCGGGTTGCGCCGTTCGTGCCGCTGTCGAGGCGGGCGATATCGCGCCTGAGCGCTTCGCCAGCTATCAGGCGCTGAAGCAGGAAACCGCCACGCTGAAGGACCGCCGTGAGGAAGCCCGCCGCATGCGAGGCGAGAAAGCCTCCGACAAAAAGCCCGCCCGCAAGAAATCCCGCCGCCGGAAGAAATAGCAGCGTCGCCCTTCGGGCTCTCTAGTTCGTGTTGAGCTTTCACTCAACCCCACGAAATTTGCTGCAGGTCATATGCTTCCAGTAGACGATAGGGCCATTCGGCAATACAAAAACCTTGGGATAGATTTCGTGGGTGCGAAGCGTTAGCTCGCACATGTGTAGGCAGCCGCGAAGCGGCGTCACTGTATCTCCCAAAGCGCCGTTCACGGTGCCTGCAAGCACGCTTGCCTCAAAACCGCTACAATAGTGAAGTTCAACCCACGCATGCCGCGGTCGGCGGCATGAAACGTAATTGATATGAAGGACGTGCATGAATCCGCTTATCGTTATCCCGACGTTCGTTTCCTCTCCTTCGCGCCAGCGCAGCGGCGGTATCCTGGATACTTACGATCACACCACCCCCATTTCCGAGCCCGGCGAGCTTCCGCGCCTGCTCACCTCGCTGCAGAAGGTGCGCGGCCTGGGCCAGGTGGTTGTGCTGGTGGTTTCCGACAAATCCATCGGCGAAAAGGCTGCGGCAAAGGTGCAGAAGGTCGTCTCGCACTACCCATCGCTCAACGTCGCCGTCATCGGCCAGGCCGAGCTTGACCTTATCCAGCAGCGCTTCGAGCAGCTGGGCGTCGGCAAGCTTTCCAAGGAAATCGGCCTTTCGGGTTACGGCGCCATGCGTAATTTGGGGCTGGTCGTCGCCAACGTCATGGGCTTCGATTCCGTGGTGTTCGTCGACGACGACGAGGTCATAGACGACGCGAACTTCCTGCAAAATGCCGTGTATGGCCTGGGAAAACTTACGCGCAAAGGAGTGCCGATCGTCGCGAAGACCGGCTTCTACTTCAATTCCAACGGCTCTTACCTGTCGAAAAGCCAGGACAAGTGGTACAACCGCTTTTGGCAGCAGGGCAAGGCGTTCAACAAATGGATCAGCAAGGCCGTTCGCGGCCCGCGTCTGTCGCGCAGCAACCATGTGTGCGGCGGCTGCCTAGCACTGCATAAGGAAGCGTTCAAGCGCCTGTCGTTCGACCCGTGGATCGCGCGCGGCGAGGACCTTGACTACATGCTGAACCTGCGCATGTACGGCAGCGATATCTGGTTCGACAACAAGTGGAGCCTGCGCCATCTGCCGCCCGATTCAACCAGCGAGGGCACGCGTTTCCGCCAGGACATTTACCGCTGGCTTTACGAGTACCGCAAGATGGAATACAGCCGCACTCAGATTGACTTGATGCAGGTCAAGCCGCAGTCGCTCGAGCCGTATCCGGGACCGTTCTTGCAGCCGGGCATCACCGGGCGCATCCGCATCACGGCCATTCTGCGCAGCTTCGCCCGCAAGGACAAGCGCGCGTACCGCCAGGCCGCGAAGGCTGCGCGTGCCGAGGCCGTGCTGTATTCGCAGCGCAACTGCTCGAAGTACTTCGAGTTCCAATTCGTCTGGCCCGAGCTCATGGCGCGCCTGGACAACGACCAGATTCTGCGCACGGCGCTTATCCAGTCGGTGCTGCATCGCCAGGAGGCCATGGATCCGCACGCCACCAACGTGCCGGTTTCCTCGCAGCCCGCACAGAACGTCGACCCGGGTATGACCTGCGAAATTCGCCTGAATATCGCGGAATAGCGAAGGCGCCGCCCGCATGTTCGACATAGCTTTCGCCATAGGATCGGTGCTGGCCGGCGTGTTCGTCGGCGTGATGTCGGGCTTGCTCGGCATCGGCGGCGGCACGGTTATGGTGCCGCTGTTTCGCCTGGCGTTCGGCCTAAGCCCCGTTACCAGCACGGCGACCAGCCTGTTCGCCATCATCCCCACGTCCATTTCCGGCGTGAGCGCGCACCTGCGCGGCAAAACGTGCATCCCGAAGCTGGGCATCGCGCTCGGCTTGGGCGGCGCGGTCATGTCGCCGATCGGCGTGCTGCTGGCGAATATTTCGCCCGCGTGGCTGGTCATGGTGGTCGCGGCGCTGATCATCGGCTTCAGCGCGTTCAAGATGTTCAGGAAAGCGGTGAAGATGAAGCCCGCGAAGGCCGTTGCTGCCGGCGCGGCTTCGCCTGCCGCCCATGGCGCCGATTCGGGCGTCGAGCCCGCTGCCGCCGTGGCCGCTGCATCCGCGAAGTCGGCCGGCAAGCCCGCCCCGCCCGCTGCCCCTTCGGCCCCCGCCATTCCCGACCCGCCCGAGCTTGGCCGCAGGGAATACCTTATCGGCGTCGGCATCGGCATGATTGCGGGTTTGGCCTCGGGATACGTCGGCGTCGGCGGCGGCTTCATTATGGTGCCGATGATGCTCGCCATCCTCAGCATCCCCATGACGCTCGCCTCTGGCACGTCGCTTATCGCCATCATGATCCTGGCCATCCCCGGCGTCATCGAGCAGGCCGTGCTCGGCAACATCAATTACCTGGCGGGCATCGCCATGGTCGTCGGGACCATCCCCGGCGCCGTCATCGGCGCGCGCCTGATCAAGGTGATTCCCGAGCGTCAATTGCGCTTCCTGTTCGGCTGCTTCCTGCTGGTGGCCGCCGTGCTGCTTCTGGTCAAGGAATTCGGTATACTCGGATAACCGCGCTTCTCAAAACGCCCGCCCATCAGGAAGGACGACCCCATGACCACTGCATTCGAAGAAAACCGCACGCGCTTGCCGCGCAACTTCATGCTAGAGATGCTGCTTTCCATCGTCGTGGCGGCATCGGGCTTGATCATCATCTGGAACTTGGTCTCGGCTCAGGCAAGCATTCTGGTGTTGTTCTGCGCCGGCATCGTGTTCACGTTGGCCATCATGCTGCTTATCAGGCTGTTCATGGATCCGGACTCCGTGCGCGCTCGCCAGTCGAATGCGGTGCTGCAGCTTGCGAGCCAGACGCTCGCCGCCATGGACGAGGGCCTTGACGTCGAATCGGCGCAGCGTATCTGCAGCCTGCTGCTTCCCTCCACCGCCGCCATCGCCGTTGCCATCACCGACAAGGAAACCGTTTTGGGGTATGCGGGCTACGCTTCCGATGGCAACCCCTCCGGCAGCGCCATTCGTACCAAAGCCACTTACGCCACCATTGCCGACGGCAAAACGCGCGTGCTGTTCACGCCCGAGGAAATCGGATTCCCCGACGGCGCGAACGAGATCAAGGCCGCCATTATCGTGCCGCTGACCGTGGGGAAGAACGTCGCCGGCACGCTGAAGTTCTACTACCGCCGCGCCAGCCATATCAGCGAAACGCAGAAGTCCATCGCATCCGGTTTGGGGCAGATTCTGTCCACGCAAATGGCCGCATCGGCGTTGGAGGAGCAGACGACCTTGGCCACCAAGATGGAGCTCAAGATGCTTCAAAGCCAGATCAACCCGCATTTCCTGTTCAATACCATCAATACCATCGCGTCGCTCACGCGCACGAACCCCGACCAGGCGCGCACGCTGCTGCGCGAGTTCGCGAAGTTCTACCGCAGCACGCTTGAGGATTCCGGCGACCTGATCATGTTCCAGCGCGAGGTTGAGCAGACGCAGCGCTACTTCATGTTTGAGCTGGCGCGTTTCGGCGAGGACAGGCTTGAGCTCATCTGCGATGTTGACCCTGAGGTTGCCGACATGATGACCCCGCCGTTCCTCATTCAACCGCTGGTGGAAAACGCGGTACAGCACGCCATGCCCTCCGAAGGGAAGCTGACCATCCGCGTGAGCGGCGCGCGCCAGGGCGACGACGCAATTCTGACCGTGGCGGATGACGGCACCGGCATGACCGAGGAAGCGCGCCAGAACATACTGCACCCCGATTCGGCCGAGGGCATCGGCATCGCCGTCGGCAACGTGCACGATCGCATTTGCGGCTACTACGGCGAAGGCACCCGCATGGAGGTTGAAAGCGAACTCGGCGTGGGCACCACCGTGCGCCTGGTGCTAGCAGAAGCAGCTTTGCGCAGGTGGGAATAGGTTTCTATCGAAATCGTCAAGCTGTTTTTTGAAGGCGAGGGCGTCCGGTTCGGTCCGGGGCTCGAGGGCACGCTTCGTGCGCGAATGTCTTAATTCGCACCTAGGCGTTGAGTTGCCGTTTCGGGCTGGGTCTCGAGGGCTTTAAGCGAAGCAGATGGTTGTTAGTCCCGGAGCGGGAGCGAGGACTGTTTGAGGGCGCGAAGCGCCCGAGTTCCGCAGTTGCTCCGGGGCTAACAACCATCCGGGTGCGAAGCGTGCCCTCGAGGCCTAGCCCGAAACTCGTTGGCGCGCAGCTCCCGTTGAGCTTCACCGCATAAAAGAAGACCTCCCGAGTTGAATAGGGAGGTCTTTTGCTTGCGGCTATATTGCGGGCGCTTTACAGCAGCCCGGTCACCTGGCCTAGCAGGGGCTCGAAGGATACGCCACGCTGCTCGAAGCCGGGCTGCTTGGCGGAAACGATCATGGCATCGTGGGTGAAATCGCCGGCGAAGCGGACCGATTCCTCGAGCGAACGGCCGGCCATTACGGCTGCCAGCAGGCACGATGCGTACACGTCGCCCGTGCCGTGCAGCATGTAGGGCAGGTACTCGTTGGAAAGCTCGTGCGTTTCGCAGTCAACGCCGCCGACGAAGTTGCGGATGACGGTTTCGCCCTCGCGCTGGATGCCCTTCAGCACAACATGCTTGGCGCCCTTGGCCACCAGTGCGGCCACGATGCGATGCGCCTCCTCGTCGGAGATGTCGGTGCCGCCCCAGTTTTCGCCGATAGGCTCGCCCAGGATGATGGCCGCCTCGGTCAGGTTCGGCGTCAGGATGTCGGCGCCGGCGGCAAGCTCGGCCATGGCGTCGCACAGCTCCGGCGTGTAGGTGGGGTACACCTTGCCGTGGTCGGCCATCACCGGGTCAACCACGCGCAGCGCGTTCGGATACATCTCGTACAGGTCGCGGATGCGGTCGACCTGCTCTGGCGCGCCCAAAAAGCCGCTGTAGATGGCGTCGATTTCCACGCCGATGTTCTTCCAAGCCGTGATGTAGTCGGCCAGAATCTCGGTGGTGTCGTGCATGTAGAAGCCGGGGAAAGCGGTGTGGCTGGAGAAAAGCCCCGTCGGAACAGGGCAAACGTCGCAGCCGGCGGCGGAAAGCACCGGAATGGCCACGCCGAGCGAGCATTTACCGTAGCCGCACAGGTCGTGCACGGCGGCAACGCGCGGAATGTAGTCGTTCTTGCGTTCGTACAGGTAGGTTGCTTGATCGGCCATGGTGCAGCTCCTTTTCGTATGGGATTCGCTTGCTCGTATCGGCGTTACTTGATGGTGGTAAATCCTAGCATCCCCCTAGGTTCTTGGGGAGATTGGATTCGCGTTCTTCACCATATCATGATACGGCTATAAAAAACCGCGCCGCTTTTGGCGAAGCGGCGCGGCATTGGCGGCGGTGGTTTGTGAGTGAGCGGCCGCCGCTAAGCTACTTGGAATTCTCTTCCTCGTCGTCATCGTCGAAGAAGGACCAATCGTCTTCGCCCTTGGGGCGGTCGACGAAGGTTTTGCGCGTCCTGCGCTCCATGATGAAGCACGCGATCAGGCTGATGACGAAGACGATGGCGACGAGCACGCCCATGCCGCCGTACGTTTCGAAAAGAAAGTGGTAAAGGCCTTCCCAGTCCATTTCGCGCTACCTCGAATCAGTCGTCATCGTAATCACTCGAATCAACGCAGCAGTATACCGCATGTCGCGGCGTGCCTGGGGCAAATGCCGCAATATGCGCATGAACTGGAAACGCGTCCGTTGCGGCGTGCGGCTTGCTTTTGCGTGCCGTCCGCGTGAAGGCTTGGGCGCGGCGGCGGTGGGGCGTGCTTGGCTGCGTTATACTGGTCGGATAGCGCAAATAGAACCGAATTAGAAGGAGAGCGCGATGCTAGACATTAAGTTCGTACGCGACAACCAGGAAGCCGTAGCCGAGGCGATGAAGAACCGCCACGCTTCATGGGACGCGTCGCGCTTCTCCGAGCTTGACGAGGCTCGCCGCGCCGCCATCACCGAGGAAGAGGCGCTGCAGGCCGAGCGTAATTCCACGTCGAAAAGCATCGGCCAGATGATGGCTGCCGGTAAAAAGGACGAGGCCGAGGCCGCTAAGGATCGCGTCCGTCAGATCAACGAGCAGCTGACCGAGGTTTCCGCCAAGCGCGAGGCCGCAGACGCCGAGCTGCGCCAGATTCTGCTGGCAACGCCGAACATGCCCGCCGATTCCACGCCCGTCGGCGACGACGAGAACGACAACCCCGAGGTGCGCCGGTGGGGCACTCCCCGCGACTTCGAAGCCGAGGGTATCACCATGAAGCCGCACTGGGATTTGGGTGCTGACCTGCACCTTATCGAAGCCGAGCGCGCCGTCAAGCTTGCCGGCAGCCGCTTCGTGCTGCTGCATGGCCAGGCCGCCCGCCTGGAGCGCGCCATCATCAACTTCATGGCCGACACGCACACTTCCCGCGGCTACACCGAGTGGTGGTGCCCGGCCATGGCCAACGCTGAAACGCTGACTGGCACCGGTCAGCTGCCGAAGTTCGAGGATGACCTGTTCAAGACCCGCGAGGGGCTTTACCTCATCCCGACGGCCGAGGTGCAGCTGACCAACATCCACGCCGGCGAGGTCCTGGAAGCATCCGATCTGCCGCTGAAGTACTGCGCGTTCACCCCGTGCTTCCGCGAGGAGGCCGGCAGCGCCGGTCGCGACACGCGCGGCCTCATTCGCGTGCATCAGTTCGACAAGGTTGAGATGGTGAAGTACGCCAACCCCGAGACCAGCTATGACGAGCTGGAGGCGATGGTCGCCGACGCCGAGAACATCCTGCAGCTGCTGAAGCTGCCGTACCGCGTGATCAGCCTGTGCACCGGCGATATCGGATTCTCCGCCGCTAAGACCTATGACCTGGAGGTTTGGCTGCCCAGCTACAACGCGTACAAGGAAATCAGCTCGTGCTCGAACTGCGTCGACTTCCAGGCGCGCCGCGCGAACATCAAGTACCGCGACCCCGAGAACTTCAAGGGTTCGCGCTTCGTGCACACGCTCAACGGCTCCGGCTTGGCGGTTGGCCGCACCATGGCCGCCATCATGGAAAACTATCAGCAGGCCGACGGCACCATCAAGGTGCCCGACGTGCTGGTGCCCTACATGGGTGGCGTCGAGGTCATCGGCGAGCAGCACTAGTCGGCTGCCGGCGAAGTTCGACCGTAAGGTTCAACCACTGTGGTAACCAAGCGCAAGCCAACGAAAACGAATACGGAAAAGGACGCGTCGGCAGCTCCGGCGCGTCCTTCTGTTGCGAACAGCACGCCGCGCCCGTCGGTCAATGCAAGCGGGAAAGCCGTGGCGCGGCCTTCCGTGAAGAAGCGGGTTGCGGAAAAGCCCGCTGTGGGAAAGTCGGCTGCCGGGAAAGCTGTTGCCGATAAAGCTGCTGGTCAGTCGACTGCTGGCAACGGCGCTGTCGGCGGTGCGGCGCAGGCTGGTTCGCGCCCGAAGCCCAAGCGCCGCGTGGCCATGCCGCAAAGCTCGGCGTTGCTGAAGCAGCATCAGGCGCAGGCGAAGAGAGCCGGCGCTGCCGGTGGCCAGGCTGCGGCTGGCGGCGAGGCGCCGACGGCGGGCGCGGGCGCAGTGCCGACTGCGGCTACGGGGGCGGTTGCCGGCTCGGGGTCGGCGGGCTCGATCGCCGGATCGCCCGATGCCCAGGTGAATTCCCCTTCTGCCCAGCCAAGCGAAACATCCCAGGTCGCAAGCAGGCCCGCTAGGCCCTCCGTTTCTGATTTGTCCACCCCTCGCAAACGTCCGGCGAAGCGCTTCGCCGTCGCGCGGGCGGAGTCGGCGGCGAAGAGTGCGGCCGAGCAGCTGGCGCCTTCCGTCGAGCAATCCGATATGGAAGCGGCCGATCAGGCCGCACACGATGAAGTCGCCGCTCAAGCGCAAGATGCTTTTCTGCGCAGGCGTGCCGTTTCCCGCCGCGGATCCGATGGGGAAGAGGGAGCTCAGTCGGCTAAGAAGTTCCAGGTCACCTGGCAATTCGTGCTTATCTGCGCGGTGGCTGCCCTATTGGTCGCGGCGGTTGCCGTGTTCTCTTGGGATCGCTGGCTGCGCTTCGACGACGCGAAGGATTTCCAGGGCACGTGGTATGCGAATTCGACGGCCTCCACCATCACGGTTGACGGTCAGCAGCTGCACTTGACCAGCGACGTTGCTTACGATTACACGCTCGACACGGGAGCGAAGACCATAAAGTTCACCTTTGGGTCGTACGAGGGCCAGGGGCGTTACCGCTTCAGCGCCGACAGATCCGAGCTGGTTATTACCGACGGTGCCGCTTTCTCGTTCTGGGGCAACCTGTTCGACGACATTGGCTGGCGCCTTGGCCAGGCCATCGATGCAGTTCAGGGCAAGGAAGTCGACCGTGTGGCAGCAACCGACGGCGTGACCGTGCTCGATAGGACGAAGACGCAATCGTGACTTTAAGCGAAGGCGTGAAGAAGCCCGTTCGGGTTGCGCGCGTTGAGGTGCTGCGCGGCCATATGGTGTGCACGGTGCGGTTTGCTGTTGGAGCGCCGCGCGTTACGTCGCCGCAGCTGATGGCCCTTGTTTTGCCGCAATTCCCCAATTTGCCGCGACACGCATGCGTGAATGAGCGCGGGGAGACGTTTGCCGCCGTGATGAATCGCACGCCGCTGCCGCATCTGCTTGAGCATATGATCGTTGACCTGCAGGTTCGCGAGATGGCAAAGGGCGCGGACGCGTCGGAGGGGCTGGGCGCCGACGCAGCCTCCGTCGCCGACCCAGGCGCAGCAGCCGGTGCAAACCAAGCCGCCGGCGCAGCCCCAGCCGCCGGCCACGTCGCCGCCGGCTCCGCTGCCGCAAAGCTTGCCCCCCGAGCAAGTCGTATTCGCCGAACGAGTGCCGTTAATCTCAACGCTTCGATCGTCGGTACGAGCGAATGGCTCGACGAGTCGGCCGGCGTAGCCAGAATCGACGTCAGCTTCACCGACGACCACACGGCACTGCGCGCGCTGCGCGATGCCGTTGCAGTCATGAATTCCCTGTTCAGCAGTTAAACGCTCACCGTTATGGCGCATTGTCGCAAAGCTTAGCCATCCGCGAATTCTAACGACTCGTCAACTCTTTTCTGCAGCCGTGTAAATTCCGGGCCGGAAGGTTCGCACGACCTCGTATAATAGGTGTTACGAGTAAATCGAATCACGAGGCTTTAAGGAGGCCGCTATGAGCAACAAACTTGGATTCGCCCTGCTTGGTGGTGTCGTCGGAGCTGCAGCGGCTTTGCTGCTTTCCCCGAACAATGGTCAAGAGAACCGCGCCATCGTCGCCGAGAAGGTCAACGCTCTTTGGGGCGACGCCCAGAACCTGAGCGCCAACGCGGGTGAGACTGCTCAGCAGGCGTATCAGAAGGTTGCCACCCAGGCGCAGGAGGTTGCCGGTAAGGCTTCCGCTCGCGTGCAGGAGGTTGCCAGCAACCTGAAGCCCGCTTCCCAGGAAAGCGACGAGTTGCGCGACAAGATCGAAGCCGCACGTCAGCGCATCGCCAACCAGGTAGCCAAGAACGCCGGCGAAACCACCGAGGCTGCCGCCGAGACCATCGAGGCCGTTGCCGAGAAGGTCGAGGACGCCAAGGAGGAAGTCGCCGAGGCCGTTGAGGAAGCTGCCGAGAAGGTCGAAGAGGCCAAATAGGCTTTGCCGAATAGCATGTCGTGAAGCGGCCGCGCCAAGAACCACGTCCGGTTCGGCGCGCCGCTTCTGTTTATACGGGGGATGGAAATGGCTAGCAAGCTCGTGACAACCAAAGAGCTCACCGGTGTTCGCGTGATCGGCGGGAAGAAGGGAACCAAGCGAATCGGCAAAGTTCGCCGTTTCGTGTTCCACCCGAAGGAAAAGCGCGTGATCGGCTTTGTGGTGAAGCGCCCCGATCTGCTGTGGATGTTCCATCGTTCCGATCAGTTCGTGCCCATCGACGGCTACGACATGATCGATGGTCGTGTGGTGCTGCGCCCCGACGCCGCAACCAGTGGCAAGGCTGCTTGCAAGAAGATGGGTTTGAACTGGGACGATTGTATTTTGTGGGTCGGGCTTCCCGTCATGACCGAATCTGGCCAGTCGTTCGGCTATGTTGGCGACGTCACGTTCAATCGCCTGACGGGCGCCGTGAAATCCTTCGACACCGACAGCGGCGTCACGTCGAACGCGCTGCTGGGCAAGCGCTCCATCCCCGCCGATATGATTCGCGGCTTCAAGCGCGGCATGGGCGCGGCCATTACCCAGATGGGTTCCGAGGGCGTGGAAACCGACGAGGTGCAGCTTGGCGCCATGTTGGTCGCAGATGAGGTCGCCGAGCTGAACACCGAAGGAGGCGCTGCCGAAGCTGCAGGTCAGGCAACCGCGGTGGCTGTCGATAAGGTGAAGTCGACCGTCGATGCCGCCAAGCCCGCCGTCAGCAAGGCCACCGCCGCCGCGGGCGAGGCCGTCAACAAGGGCGCGTACGCAACCGGTCGCCAAATCAGCCGCTCGAAGCACATGTTCAAGGACTTCAAGGACGAGTACAACAAGGCCGTCGCGCCCTCGGGTTCTTCGGATGCGAAGAAATCGTCCAGCGCCAGCGGGTCTGGCAGCAAGTCCAGCTCGGGCAGCAAATCCGGCGCAAAAGCCAGTTCCTCTTCGTCCAGTAAATCTTCCGGCGCCAAAAAGGCCGCTCCGAAAAAGAAGAACATGTTCGCCGCATTCAAAGAGGAATACGACAAGGCAAGCCGCTAGGCTGCAGGTCGGAGCGCTATGACGCTGAAGGATAAATCGAACGAGGAAACGCAGGTCAAGGGCCATACCGTCCGCCGCGGCGACATCTTCAAGATCGCAGGCCTTGTCGCTTTCATTGCCATAGTCGCGCTGACCGGATGGTTCCTGTGGCCCTATATCCACGAGCTGTTCGAGCCCGGCGGCGTCGAGCGCGTCATCAACGACGTTCGCGCGGCGGGTCCGTGGGGCTTCCTCATTCTGCTGGCGTTGCAGTTTCTGCAGATCGTCGTGGCGTTTATCCCTGGCGAGGTCACGCAGGTGGCGGCGGGCATGCTGTACGGCCCGTGGCTTGGCGGCCTGATCATCCTGGTCGGCTGCGTCATTTCCAGCGCGTTCATTTTCGTGGTGGTGCACAAGCTCGGCGCGCCGTTCGTGCGCGACATGGTGTCCGAAAAGTGGATGAAGAAGTTCGACGCCTTCCAGGAATCGGGCAAGCTTGAGGTGACGGTTTTCATCCTGTTCTTGATTCCCGCCATGCCCAAGGACGTGTTCACCTACCTGGTGCCGCTGACCAATATGCGTATGAGAACCTTCCTGGTGCTGTCGAACGTCGGCCGCATCCCCGGCATTTTGGTTTCTACGTACGCGGCAAGTGGCCTGGTGGAAGGCAATATTTGGCAAAGCGTCGTCATTTTCGCCGTGTTCGCGGCTATCGCCGTGGTGTGCTTGATTTTCCGCGAGCGCCTGCTGAACAAGGTGGCGAAGGTGTCGGATGGGAAGAAGGAATAGCTTATGAGCGACCAAAACGCACAGGGAACGAACCCCTTCGAGGAAGTTGCCGCTGCGGAGATGGAACTTGCGGCAGCGCAGGCCCGTCTTGATGCGGCTCGTCAGCGTGCCGAATGCGCCGCCCGGTACCCCGAAGCGGCGCAGCAGACACCGCTAGCTGGGCAGCAGCCGGGCGCGGAGCAGCAGCGGGTCGGCGCGGCTCGGCAACCTGGGGTGGCGCAGTCGAGCTCCGCAGGTCAACAGTCAGGTGCTAACCAAGCGGACGCGTCCCAGCAGCCGAACGCCGCGCAACAGCAAACTGCCGCCCAATTTCCCGGTACCGCGCAGCAATCCGCGCCTCAGCAACCCGGGCCGGCGACCCAGCAGCCCCTTGGCCAATCGACCTACACCGCGCCCGCTTACGTCTCCACTTCAGGGGCGAAGGATCATGTGGCGGCTGGTTTGTTGGGCATCTTCCTGGGCTTTTTGGGCGTGCATAAGTTCTACCTGGGCTACAACACCGCCGGGTTCATCATGCTTGCCGTCACGGTAATCGGCGGCATTCTAACCATGTCCGTCGCCGCGTGTGCCATCTGGGTCATCGGCATTGTGGAAGGCATCATCTACCTGGCCAAATCGCAATCTGAATTCGAGCAGATGTACATAGTGAACAAACGCGAGTGGTTCTAAAGGCGTCGGCCCTGATAGATTTGTAAGACGGTGTCGCGCTTCGCGCTCTTTAATCATGGAGCGAGCTTTCGCTCGCCCCTACGAAATCTTGCAGCACGTTATATTGGCGCATTCGATTTCGTAGGTTCGAGCGAGAGCTCGAACCTCATTAGAGAGCGCGAAGCGCGACACTACTTTACAGAATCGTTTCTACCCGGTAACAGATGCCCTGAGCTGCTTCATTGGCATAAAGCGGCAAGGTAGGATACAATTGCGTTTTAATTGTTTTGGCTTGTCGTTTCGTTGGCGGGCTTCGCACAGTTACGAGAGGTCATTTATGAGCACCGACGCTAGCACTACCCAAAGTACTGCCATATCCGAAGATGAGAAGCAGAAAACCCTGAAGAAGGTCGTCATATCGTCCTTCTTGGGAAACTTCATCGAATGGTTTGATTACGCCAGCTATTCTTATCTGGCAACCGTTTTGGCCCTGGTGTTCTTCCCTGGCGAAGACAAAGTCGTTTCTACCATGATGGCGTTCGCCGTGTTCGCCCTGGCGTTTCTGGTGCGACCCATCGGCGCCTTGTTCTGGGGCAACCTTGGCGACAGGAAAGGCCGCAAATGGGCCCTTTCCATTTCCATCCTGCTCATGTCCGGCGCAACCTTCCTGATCGGCTGCCTGCCCGGCTACGCCGTCATCGGCATTATGGCGCCGCTTCTGCTGTTGTTCCTGCGCATGATCCAAAGCTTCTCGGCCTCCGGTGAATACGCCGGTGCGGCCACGTTCATTGCGGAATACGCCCCGAAGAATCACCGTGGCTTCTATTGCTCGATGGTTCCCGCATCCACGGCGGTTGGCTTGCTCGTCGGCTCGCTGTTCGCCACGTGGATGTTCAACACGTTCGGATCCGAGTCGGCCTTCGTGGTCGACTGGGGCTGGCGCATCCCGTTTTTGCTGGCCGGCCCGCTTGGCTTCATTACGCACTACATTCGCGAGCACCTGCAGGATTCGCCGGTGTACGCCCAGATGCAGGCCGAACTGAACGAAAAGGGCCTCAAAGACCAGGACAAGCCCCTCAAAACCCTGTTCACAAAGCATTTCCGCGTGCTGGCCATCAGCTTTGGAGCATGCGTGCTGAACGCCGTCGGTTTCTACGCGGTGCTCACGTATCTGCCGAATTATCTGGAAGCCACGCTCGGCTACGATGCGGGCGCGGCATCCACCATTACCACCATCGTGCTGGTCGTCTACATCGGTTTCATCTTCCTGTCCGGTCGCATCTCCGACAGGTTCGGCCGCAAGAAGATGCTCATCGGCGCCTGCGTCGGCTTCATCGTGTTCACCATCCCGGCGTTCATGCTGCTCGGCACGCTTGATTTCGTCACGGTGCTGGTGGTCGAGCTGGTCATGTGCCTGCTGCTCACCATCAACGACGGCACGCTTTCCAGCTATCTGTGCGAAACGTTCCCGACCGAGGTACGCTATTCCGGCTTCGCGTTCAGCTTCAATTTGGCGAACGCCCTGTTCGGCGGCTCGGCTTCGTACATCTCGTTCGCGTTGATTCAGGTTTCGGGCAATGCGCTCTCGCCGGCGTACTACATGGTGGTCATCGCTGTGCTGTCGCTGGTCGCCATGCTCCTTTCGCATGAGCACACGGGCAAGGATCTGTCCGAGGTGTAAGCGGGCGACACGATCGACTAAGCCAAGTTGCTGGCAGAAGGCAACGGCTTGGCATATGAGCAGATGGCTGAGCTTGACCTGTAGCGGAAACGGGCAAGGCCGCAACATCAGCCACTTTGGGGCGCGGGCGATTCGGCTCGCGCCCCTTCGCTTTCTTCAGTGATTCGCTGGCCGTTCGGGCCGTAAAAGCGCCCCTCTACCGTCAACGGCACGTTCCCCCATGTTACAAGGTGGTATCGAGATGGCGAAAAGCCACTTTCGTTTGGTAAAGTATGCCGAGTAAACCACAAGGCCAGGTAGGAATACCAGGAAAAGGAAAGGGGACGCTATGGCAAGTTCCGTCATGCAAAAGCTGAAGAACGTCGGCCCCGGCGCGCTCGTCGCGGCAGGCTTCGTCGGCCCCGGCACGGTCACCACGTGCACCGTTTCGGGCGCAAGCTACGGCTACACCATGCTGTGGGCGCTGCTGTTCGCCACCGTCGCAACCATCATCTTCCAGGAGATGGCGGCTCGTATCGGCATCGTCACGCAGAAGGGCCTCGGCGAAAACATCCGTGATCAGATTTCCAATCCGGTGCTAAAGTGGATCGCGGTCATCATCGTTATCATCGCCATCTTCGTCGGCAATATCGCTTACGAAACCGGCAACATCACCGGCGGCATCCTGGGCATTCAGGCCGTGGTGAACATCCCGATGGTTCCGATCGTCATCGTGTTGGGCCTCTTGGCGTTCGCCTGCATGTGGATCGGCTCGTACAAGCTGGTCGAGAAGATCCTGACCGCCATTGTCGTGTTCATGGGCGTCGTGTTCCTGATCACGGCCATTGCTTCCCCGGTTGACTGGGGTGCGGCGGTGTCTGGCCTGTTCACGCCCGCGCTGCCCGAGGGTCAGAACGCGCAGAAGGGCATCCTGACAGCGGTTGGCCTGATCGGTACCACCATCGTCCCGTACAACCTGTTCCTGCATGCTTCCGGCGCCGCTGAGCGCTTCAAGGATCCCGAGCAGGTTTCCGATGCGCGCTTCGACTGCGTGCTGTCCATTGGCTTGGGCGGCCTCATTTCCATGGCCATCCTCATCTGCGCCGCGGCCAACATGAACGCCGCCGGCATCACCGTCAGCAACGGCAAGGACATGGCGCTCGCACTCACGCCGCTTCTGGGCAGCTGGGCCACGTTCATGATCGGCGTCGGCCTACTGGCCGCCGGTTTCTCCAGCGCTATCACCGCTCCGCTTTCCGCGGCGTATGCCGTTAACGGCGTGCTCGGCTGGGGCAAGACCATCAAGGACATGAAGTTCAAGGTTATCTGGATGATCGTTCTTCTGGCCGGCTGCCTGATGGCTATCTTCCTGGGAAAGTCGCCCACGCAGCTGATCTTGGTCGCGCAGGCGGCGAACGCCATCCTGCTGCCCATCATGGCCTTCTTCGTCATGTACGTGGCCAACGGCAAGCACCTGGGCAAATGGCGCAACCATGCGTTCGCGAACATCTGCGGCGTGGTGTTCATCCTGATCACGCTGTTCATGTGCTACCGCAATATGTCAAGCTTCCTGACCAGCCTGCAGTCGCTGCTGGGCATGTAGAAGTCGGCTTTCGTTAGCTAGCGAATTTTGCGGGCCCGCATCCGATTGGGGATGCGGGCCCGTTTTGCGTTTGGGATGGGGAAGGGTAGGCGGGTTGCCTGTTGCGGTGGCGGGGCGGCGCCTTAGGGTCATCATCCGTTTTCGGAAAATTTCGAACACATTTTCGAGCACATTTTTTGTCACAAGGCTTATTTCGACGATACCCAAAAAAGAAGGCCAGACAAACTAGCTGTCTGACCTGGTGTTTCATGGTGCCCCAGATACGATTCGAACGTACGACACCCGCTTTAGGAGAGCGGTGCTCTATCCCCTGAGCTACTGAGGCGTGAAGGCCATTGTAGCACGTAACCGTGCTTAGCAAGCGTCCGTCGGCGCGAAATCCAGCAGCTGCATCGGATCGCTCAGCACAACGTCGGCTTCGGCCTCTTCTAGGCTGCTGACCGGGTTGTATCCCCAATCGACGCCGATGGCGAACGCGCCAGCGCGGTGCGCGACCAGCATATCGCCCGATGAATCGCCAATGTACGCGGTGCGCTCGGGCGCAGACTCAAGTTCGCGGATGGTGCGCAGCAGCCCCGCCGGGTCGGGCTTGCGGGGGATCCCCTCGCATTCGCCATGCAACACCTCGAACACATCGGGGAAGTGCAGCGGGATGACGTCCTTCACGCCGCCTTCGTATTTGTTCGAAAGCACGGCAAGCTTGCATCCACGGGCCTTCAGTTGGGCAAGCGCTTCACCCATGTTCTCGTAAGGTTTGGTCAGTTCAAGCCCGATTTTCGGATACAGCTGCCTCCAATAGGCAAGCGCCTCGGCGCTGCGCTCGGGTGACGTGTCTTCCGGAACCGCCCGATCGATCAACCGAGCCGCCCCGCTGCCAACGTAGCTCAAAATTTCGTCATAGCTATGCGTGGGGTAGTCGAAATGCTCCAGCGTCTTATTGGTAACGACGACCAGGTCAGGCATGGTGTCCAAAAGCGTGCCATCAAGGTCGAAAATGAAAGTATCGAAGGTGTTAGTCATTGTCGCTCCTGAAATAAAAAACGACGACCATTTGGCCGTCGTTCGTTTTCAAAATGGAGCGGGTGACGGGACTCGCGTGTTCACTTCGCGAACCCGCACCCCTCCTTCGCAAGCTCAGTCGGGCGAATTCC